>JAJPEA010000044.1 GCA_023252335.1 Nitrosotalea sp. | reverse complement strand
AGACGCTGTAAAAATTATTTCACTATACACTAGAGGGTGTTAAATTTTTACATGGCATAATTCAGATCATGGATCTAGTTTTTACATAAAAATAGGTATTTTCATGACATTTCTTATGAGGAAAGGATCCAACACCGTGAAATTAACAAATTGACTACAATAATGATCAAATTGTTGAATGTAGTTATGCTTTTAAAAGCCACGAGAAGACACACCTGAATGGCAACTAGAAAGGGCATTATCGTTACTGCAGCAATATTAGCAGTCATCTCAGGAGCAAGTTTTGTAGTATGGTTCCTTCCGCAAAATCATGGATCTTCCGTAGTAATATCAGACTACAAGAGCGAGTTAGACAGTGTGAAAGAGAGGCACTCTCTCATCATAGCAGACATGGAATCAAACCTCAATGGGTTGTTAAACAAGTCAATATCTCCTGACAACTTTACAAGCCAAGCCCAAATCTCATCATCTCAAGTGACTTCATTGATAACAGAGATGGTTGAGAGCAACCCACCAGCAGAGTGGAAGCAGAGCTATGGTGCATATTATGAATCACTCAAAAAGTATAACGATTACCTGGCCGAGACAATATCTCTTGCAAACAAGATCAAAGGACAAGCATCCTCAAGTGACATTAGCGATGAGATGTCAAAGATTGACGTTCTCAAGAAAGAGTCAGACACTTTGGCATCAGAGTCAAATCAGACTCGTCCATAAAATTGTCCAAGATACATGAACTACATTAATTAATAGGAAATGCTATTTTCGTCTATACCATGTCAACAAAAGAAGCTAATTTGCAAAGCAGGATAACTGAGGCAAAGACTAGTCGGCTCTTGGTAATTTGTGTTGACAGGGACGACGACATTGGAAGCAAGGCAGGAGTTGTTACTCCAGTGATTGGCCGTAATGCATGCATAGAAGCAGCTCAACGACTTGCACTAGAAGATCCAGAAGATGCAGATTCAAATTCAATTTTTGCTGCAGTTAAAACATTTGAGGATTTGACAAGCAAGGGATATCAAGCAGAGGTCGCACTTGTTTCAGGTACAGAGCACAAGGGAGTACAAGGGGATGAAAAAATTGTTGCCCAAGTCAAGGCAATTACAATGCAATTTTCTGCAAATGGAGCAGTCATAGTATCAGATGGAGAAGATGATGAAAGTGTCATACCAATAATTCAAAATGTTTTGCCCATAGTTTCTGTAAAAAGAGTTGTAATGCGTGCAAGCAGATCAGTTGAATACTCTTATGCGGTCTTGGGAAGGTATCTTAAAACAATTGCATTTGATTCAAAATATTCCAAGTTCTTTTTAGGCGTTCCAGGAATGCTTTTGCTAATAGGCGGAGTAGCAACAGTTCTTGGACTAACCCGGGAAATATTTGCAGTCCTAGTAAGCATCTTGGGCGGAGCATTTCTAATAAGAGCATTTGATATTGACAGAGCATGGGCAAGTTGGAACAAACCTACACCTGGGGGATTCATACGAACATTTACTCTAGTAGCAGGAATTGTAATGATTCTTGCATCAATTACAGCTGGCATTGGTGCGGCAGTACCTGGCATTACTACAAAACCTGACAGTATTTTGAAATTAGTTTTGAATCAACAGACAACTGGACTTTTCATATCAGGAATGTTGCCGTTCCTTTGGATGGGAATAGGATGTATCTTTGGAGGTTCGTTGCTAAGTAGTTGGTTCAAGGGAAGCATTAGATCAATTACAGACATACTACGACTCATTGTGCTAGTCACGCTCTATCCAGTTGTTTCCCAGTTTACAACAATCATGGTAAAAAGTGAGAGTCCATTTACTCTCATTCCACCGTTATTGATCGGTCTTGCAGTAATACTGATATCAGCATCCTTACTCTTCCATAAATATAGAAAGAAGAAGGGTGGCGAAGTACTATCAGAATAAAAGATAAAGTTCTCAACTTGGGCGGCTTATACAGACTGTACTCTAGAAGATTAGAAAATGACATTCAGAGTGGAGAGATGCCAAATCACATTGCCATAATACTTGATGGAAACAGGAGATGGGCAAAACGTAATCTTATCATGAAGATAGAGGGTCATTTCAGAGGTGCGGATGCAGTAGAAAAATTACTTGATTGGTGTGAAGAGCTAAATATCAAAATAATTACCCTGTATGTATTATCAGCAGAAAATCTTAACAGAAAAGATGATGAGCTGGACTATCTTTATGATTTGATAAATAAAAGATTGCACAAGTTATACAACGATCCAAGGATTCACAAGAACCGCATGAAAGTAAAAGCCATCGGTAGCATAGAATTGTTGCCAGACTTTCTAAGAGAGATTCTCAACAAGCTTGAGGAGACTACAAAGGATTATGATAATCATTACCTAAACATTGCAATAGCTTACGGAGGACAGAACGAACTTGTTGATGCAATCAAAAAGATCGGCTCTAGAATCAAGGACGGCTCTCTTGATGTTAATCAGATAGACAAGGAAGTAATTGAATCCAGTCTTTATACATCACACCTGCCACAATCATCCCCAGACATGATATTGAGGACATCAGGTGAAAAGCGATTGAGTGGTTTTCTGCTTTGGCAGAGTGCCTACAGTGAGCTTGTCTTCATGGATGTATATTGGCCAGAATTTAGGAAAATAGATCTCATGCGTGCAATTAGGACTTTTCAGAAGAGAGGTCGTAGACTTGGAAAATAGAAATACAGGATGTAAGAAACTCTTTTTGTAATGTTGGAAGAAAGATCTGCCGGTTCTATTATTTATCGTCAAACACCCCAAGGCAAGATGTATTTGTTGTTAAACTACCCTTCTGGCCATTGGGATTTTGTCAAGGGAAATATCGAGAAAGGTGAAACCTTCAAGCAAACTGTTCTAAGAGAGATGAGAGAGGAGACAGGAATAGTAGACATTACATTTGTAGAGGGATTTGAGGACAAGGTAGAATACCACTACCAGCGAGACGGCCAGGTCATACACAAGGAAGTTGTTTTCTTTGTATCAAATACAAAAACAGATCAAGTGATTTTATCACATGAACATCGTGACTATGTATGGTTAAACTTTAACGATGCCCTTGCAAAATTGACCTACAAGACTGCTCAAAATCTATTTAAAAAAATTAAAGATCTATGATCTAAGGGTTAACTCTTGGAGTTTTTGTGCTTCAAGTTGTGGGTTTTTTGAATTCAGAATGGTTCTTCCAACAATTAGATAATTTGCGCCTGCATCTAGTGCACCAGTTGGGTCTCCACCCTGAGTTCCAACACCAGGTGAGTAGATCTCAAATTTTCCCTTTGTTTTCTTTGCGGACAATTCTATGAGTTTTGGCACTGTAGCACCAACAACTATGCCATCAACGTGTGATGAATAGGACCACTTTAAGAAAAGATCATGGATGCTTGACATTTTTCCACTAGATGGATCTTGTACTTTTAAACCATAACCAAGTTTTGCTCCAGGATGACTCATGTGTACCAGAGTTATCACGCCATGATTACCACTGTGAGCATTTTTTACAAGTTGCACTAGATTTTCTGGGCCCATGATTGGATTTGCAATTACAGCATCAAACCCACTGTGCCAGAGTCTTTGCAAAGTCACCATGTTGGTATTTCCAATATCATTTAGCTTGATGTCGGCAATTGTTTGCAGCCCAAAATCATGCGCAGTCTTGTTTATTCGCTTGATGCTTTTCTCACCCAGAGGCAGCAAGAGGTGGAAATTAAATTTTATAGCACACAAGTGCTTGCCAAGTGTTTTGATGTTTTTCAGAGTGTGTTTTTCAAGTAATTCCAAATTTGTGCCATCAAAATCATTTGCTAGTATTACAGAACTTTTAGAAGAAGAATCCTGCATTCTTTTTCTAAAACTACTCATAGCTTGACTAGAGGATGCTTACCTTTGAGTTTTATTACTTTGAGGTACGAGTATCCATGGTCATTTACCGTACTAACAAAAGATGGCTCTGCACCGTCCTTGCTAGAATATTTTAGAAATGGTTTTGGTGGTTCTGAGTCAAGTTTGACATGACAAAAGTACGAAGTCTCATCAGATTCGTTGAAATTCATGAATACTCCCATATTCCATTTAGTTCCATCTGGAAAAGCAAACAGTGGAAACGGAGACTCTTCAAATCCATAGCTTAGCTTGATCAAGCTTGTGAGATCCTCAAGTTCAATTGATTGGTATACCACATCTGGAGGTGACGTAGTTTCAGGTTTGAGAGTTTCAGGAAGTGATTTTACTCGAACAATTGGTGAGTAGATATACATTGGATTTGATACGGTATTTACAACATCATAGTCTTCTTTTCCTGCCTTGAATCCATATGAGAGATAATGTCCGCTTTGCTCTGTTTGGACATAATAATTAACAGACCTTTCCTTGAGAAGATCCATTTGAACTGAGATTATTTTTTTTCCATCAAGTTCAAAAGAAAAGGCAGTACGTGGAACCCTCTCCAAAGCACAGACCATTCTTGAGAATTCAGTCATGTCAGATACTTCAATGTAAAAAGGAAGTTTTACCATAATATTTCTCAAAAACCATCCACATTAAAAGTAGTCGTTTACGGTTTTCTTTTCCCTACTGTCTTCTATCAATAATGTCGTTTACATCAGGTCCAGTACCAATTAATGTCACAGGCACTTTGAGCTGCTCTTCAATATTTTTGATAAAATATTTGGCAGGAGAACTAAGATCTGAAAATGACTGCATATGGGCACATTCTGGAAAGACCACGTCAAGTTTAGTGATTCCCAACTGGGTTGCACTATTTAGCATGATTGATCTTCTTGCAAGATCAAAATCAAAGTCAGCTGCACGTCTTTGCCTTCCAGTTACTGTTCCTATTTCTTGCCATCCTTTTGCCTCTGCTTTTTCTGGACTAATTTCATTTTTTAGTGGACCTTCTCCCACTCTGGTAACAAAAGATTTGAAAACGACAAGTACCTCATCAACGCTTTTTGGTCCTATTCCAACATCCGCACAAATTGCAGATGCAGTAACATCCTTTGATGTAACAAATGGATAGGTTCCATGCCATAACGAAAGAAAAGTTCCTTGAGTGCCTTCCACTATAACATTCTCTTTTCTGTCTAGTGCAAAATTTACTTGGTTAGGAATATCATCAAGATACAAAGTAAGGGACTCGATATCTTTTGCAAGTTTTAGTGTACGCATTGCTCTATCAGCATTGGCAGGTCCAGTGCCAGTTCCTGTACTGCCTATAGACTGTTTGAGTCTTCCTCCAGAGTCTGTGGTTCTGTGAGACTCTTCAATTATACCACATTGGAAATCAACAAATGATCTATCATGAGTGCCAAATTCTCCTATTTCTTTTAAGAGTACTTCGGGACTTACCACTACTCCTGGTCCTATGAGCAATCGAGTATCGGGATTTAGAAAAGCGCTTGGTAGCATTCGAACTTTATATTTTTTATTTTCATGTTCAATTGTGTGGCCTGCATTAGGTCCTACTCCGCCACGAACAGCTACTGTCGGGTTGTCTTTCATTGCAAGGTAGGAAACAATTTTTCCTTTTCCTTCATCACCATAAAAACCACCGACTATAACTGTAGAAGGCATACACATGATGAGCATAACCGGATATATTTAAGCCAAATCTTAGCAATACGATTTTAGAATAGATCGAATTCCTAGATTCACATGTCTTCTCCAAATTACGCAGGAAACATCATAGTAAACTTGGCAGGTCTTCCAGAATTTCTCAGAAAACCAATATTGCACAAGAGACTGTCAGAATTTTTTTCAATGAATCAGGAAGATAAAAAAGAGATCATAAACAATGCATTGCAAGCAGGGCCTACAATACAATTTGACAAATTTGCCACCTTGTTTAAGACATGGCTTGAAACTCTATGTAATTTGTCTGAAGAGCAAAGGACAGTCATGTTTTCAAGTTATATCAACGAGATAGTAAACCATCCAGAAAAGCTCATTGTCTTTAACTTAGATGGAATTTTTGAGATCTTCATGTCATTATCAGTGGATCAACGCTCTATACTTGCTACAACCATCAAGAAAATAATCAAAACTTTTGATGAAAAAGACAGAAAGAAACTCTACATGATAATTCCAGAAATGGCAAAAAATGAGATCGATATCTAGGTTGGTTTTTCGGGCTTTCTCTGACTCTCATCTGCAAAATTGACAACGTCTCCTTCAGGAGTCAAAACACCTACAAACACTTTCTCATATTTTTTTACTACTTTTCTATGATCAGGCATTGACATGTCTAATTTCATTTCATTCATGACCATGACTCTATATTGCTTCCATTCAGCCCAGCATTCATTGCAGCAGGGATATGTAGAAGCAAATGGATCAAGTTCTATGCCGTCTGGAATTTCCTTTTTACATTTGGTACATGTTCTTACCATGGTAAAGCAACAAAAATGTAGCAATTTAATTCTTTAAGAGATTAACACGTATGGATTACATGGTGTAATCAATTTTGAATAAAATACACCCAGATATCATCCAGTCAACAAATTCCACTATGAATTTCAAGATTTTGTTTTAGGCAATACAATAGTAAAGGTAGTAGGATTGTTTTGTACCAGAATTTTCCCCCCGTGACTTTTTACTATTATATTGCAACTAGCCAATCCAAGCCCAGTTCCCCGTTGTTTTGTTGTAAACAGCGGTTCAAATATCTTGTCCATGTATTTTCCAGGTATTCCAGGTCCTGAATCTGATACACTAATCACAAATGTATCCGGTTTGTCTTCCACAGATATAGTAATTTTTCCTGAATTTTCTATTGCCTGTATTGCGTTTATGATAATATTGGATAAAACAATTTCCAACTTGACAAAGTCTCCTGACATGGATACATCTTGTTCAGGAGTAACTATTTTGATATCATCTGGAACAGTGATGTTTTCAAGAGCATGTTGTATCAACATGTTTGATGAAAATCTTGTAATTTTCAACGGTCTCTCTCTAACAAAATCTAAAACTCCACCTATCTGGTAATCCATTTTATCAATTGCGCGCATCAAGCGTTGTACTCTATTATCCAGGTCTTCACCTTTAGAGCCTTGAAGAGACAATAGAGAAACTTCGCTTTTTATCACTGTAAGTGTATTTCGTAGATCATGAGACATTCGTGCAGATAGATTTCCAATAGCAGTCATCTTTTCAGTTTTTAATACAGTTTCATTTGATTTTTTCAGTTTGTCTCTAAAAATTAAAATCAAGTTTATTCCAACAGTTAATGAAGCCAAAAGTATTGGCATGATTTTGGAATTATAATTATAATTATCGATTTGAGATTTTGCTGTCTGTGACAAGATAAAGATAGAATAGTCAGTAGTTGCCTTCCATCCATTTTCATTAACAGCTATTGGCTTATTGTCTTGCACCTGGTAATCTTTCCAGCTCTTTTCAAACTTGACCAGATCTCCAGTTATAGGTTCAATCCAGAAAGTTGAATTTGTGTTAGACAGTATTTTCGTATTTGCATATTGAGGAAAAGTATAGCTAATGTCTACATTATGTGTCTCAGATTGAAAGACATAGACATCAAGTCCATCAATTACATCTGTTCCTTGATAGACAAGTGGCGCATCTGCAAAAATCAAGGGGTGTAGAAAATCATAATTTTGCTTTTGCACTCCAGGTTTGAACCAGAATTGTTTTCCAGGCATATCCTTGTAGGCCAGGCTGTATGCATTAACGTTGTAGGATTGTTCAGAATGAAATACCTCTTTTTCAGTATCTTGGTTTATTCCGCTTACAATGGATGAAATTGTTACATAGTCTCCATCAATGCTAGTCACTTTTTGAATCAAAGATTCTCTCAACTCAAACTGTTGTGATAGATTTCCTCCAACTTTATCTGCAATCTGATCTTTTCCCTCTTGTTCCAGATAAATCTGGAAATCTTTGTGTATTTTCTGAGATTCAGGAATATAGATTGCAAACCAAATTGTAACTACCACAACTGTTGACACTAACATTAGAAGAACTCTCTTTGAAATCACGCTTGAAAAAAATCTATAAAAACTCTATTAAGGTTCTTCGCCAAATCTCATTCTTAAGAATATCCTAAAAATCATAATTTTAAACTAGTTTTGTATCATCAAGATGAATAGAACCCAACAGTGTTTTATCCATCCCTAAGAAGAGATATAGGTCTTGCAAGCAATACATAGGTCATGAAAATAAAATGCCCCAAGTGTGACAAGATAGCAGAATTGGGAGACGATTTTTCCTATGTCAAATGCTCAAATTGTTCATTAGACATATCATATGGAGAATATGTGAAACTTATCGCTTACAAGGATGCAAGATATTCAGATATTTTGGGAGATTATGCTAAAGACACCGGTGGTAATACATCCGGAACTCTTGATGATTGGTAGAAAAAAATCCACTGCAAGACTTATGTAATTTCAAAAGGCAGCAATACCAAGTTGGAATTTATAACTTTTGCAGAGTCTACTCTTAATCTTTTAGGCTTTGTAGTTGGATTAATTTTAGGAATCTTTGCATATATTGGATTTAGAAATACTGGCAGTCCAACACTCTTTAGACTGAACATTTCTTTTTTTTCAATCAGCATAGGATTTGGAGTTGTCGGATTTGGATACATGTTCGAGTCTCTTGTCTTGGGTTATGTCAAGATAGATACTTGGATTCAAACGCTAGGTATAGCAATTCAAACTGTGGGATACTTTTTCATAGCATTCTCTCATGGAATAAAATCATTTTTCCCAAAATCAAGATATTTCAAGTCTGTCATAGCACCACTTTTTCTCATTCCAGCGAATTCAATTGAGCATATTATAAGGTCAATTTCTTTTATCCTATTGGTATATGGGACAATTGAGACCATAATGTCCTATATGGAAAATAGAAATAGGAATACTATTTTCGTAGCGACAGGCCTAGGATTACTTGCACTAGGGGAGTTTTTGGGATGGTACTCGATTGTATTTCCAAAATCTGTCTTGTATTTCATCTCAGTCTCTACAAAGATAGTTGGATTAGGAGCACTCTTTGTTCCAATTTCTCAGGTTCCATTAAGAGGAGGACCAAGATTTGGCAGTAGTATATAGAACTCACATGAGCATAATTGGAGACATACTTTCTACTGCTAGAGATGAAATTCCTGACGAGTCAGGAGCTAGTGTAACATACCTAATCCGAAAGGCAAATGTTTCATATGCCAGACTATCAAAAATTTTAGAAACCCTTGTCTCACAGGGTCTTTTAGAGCAGACAAACTCTGAGAGAGCTTGCAAGTACAGAATTAGTGAGAGAGGAAGAGAATTTCTCCAGGCATATCGCGGATTTAGAGAATTTGCAGATTCGTTTGGCCTGAGAATTTAACCGTCAGTTTCATCTTTAGCAATCTCATCATCGTCATCTTCTACATCGTCATCTTCTACATCATCATCTTCAGGTTCATCATCAAATTCATCCTCAAAATCATTCTCAAAGTTATCGGACATTACAATCAACAAAATATTTTCCTATAAAAGACTTACACAGTCCCAATGATATCATCACCAGATCTAGTTAGTTGGTCCTACCCAGCCACTGCACGAAGAACATATTCTCATACCGTCTTCATTTACGTAAGTTTCTCCGCCTGGAGGACATTGACATTGTGGTATCTCATCCATGGTAGTATAGTACGTGAATCAATCTTATATCGTTTTCATAAAAAGAGATAATTTACTATTAAGCAGCAAGAAAAATTGTGATTTTACCGTGCAATGATGCTGGGATAAAAGCAGCTCATGAGACCATACAAAAGGGAGGAACCGTGGTATTTCCTACAGATACCGTATACGGAATAGGGTGCGATCCACGCAACCGTGATGCAGTCAACAAGATTTACAAAATTAAAGGCAGAGAAAAAATAAAACAACTTCCTGTTTTGGCATATTCAAAAAAAGACATTGCAAATATAGCATTTTTTGATGAAATTTCTGAAAAACTAGCAGACAAGTTTTGGCCCGGTCCAATTACACTTATTCTTAGAATCAAGGATAAGAAAATTGAACAAGCCCTTGATCTTAAAGGCAAAATTGCAGTCAGGATTCCCAATCATCCTTGTGTACTTGCTCTTTTAGAAAAATGTCGGTTGCTTGTAGGTACTAGCGCAAATTTTTCTGGAGAACCATCATTTAGTGATTCTAAAGAAATATCAAGTAAATTCTCAGGCTATGATATACTACTTGATGGAGGACAAATTGCCAACTCGGCTGAATCTACCATAGTTGAAGTTGTAAACAATGAATTAAAACTAGTAAGAGAAGGCAAAATAAAAATGGAGTCACTAGTGTGAATCTAGTTGCAACATGTAGCAGACACATGGAGGAAGAGGCCTGTGATGAAATTGCTGAAATCATAGAAGAACTTGGAGATGATTCACACAGGATAGGAAAATCAAGTTTCTCTGGAATAATTTGGGTTGACACTAGTATTGATCCATTTACGGTAATAGACAACATCAAAAAAATAATTCTAGATGAACCATGGAGAATGAGATATTGTCACAGATTCATACCAATCAGATATACAACTTCGGCTAGTCTTGAAAACATTGTAGAGGGCATAAAAAACCAAATCAAGGTAATGAAAGATGCTGACACGTACAGAATTACAATTGAAAAAAGAGGTTCAGACATATCCTCAAAAGAATTGATAAATTCAATTGCGGATATAATTCCAAACAAGGTATCTCTAGAATCTTATGACTGGAATGTCTTGATTCAGATAATGGGCGGCATAGTAGGCATGTCCATACTAAAGGAAGAGGACATTGTAAGTACGCTAAAGCTCAAGCGAGATTCAATGGAATAGTGTTGCAGATCTTTCTGCAAGCAAATCCTCCAATGGCGTCTTGGAAATTACACAGTCAAGCTCTTTTTGCGTGATTCCAAATTCTTTTTGTACGAATTTAGAATTGGCTTTTGAGAACACATTACTCTCTAAGAGATCCTCAATTTCATGGAATAGTTTTTCAAGTGATGGCTTTTTTCCAAGTATTACAAGCATGTTGTTTGTATTTGTTTTTACACCAACTTTGGATATGGCATCACTAATTTGTCGAGTACATGCAAATCGCATTAGAATATCAGTCTCAATTTTATTTGAAAGTAAAGTATCTGCTTTTTTAGCAGACAACGAAATTGCTATTGTTTTTTTAACATGACCCACATTCAAGACATATTGCGCCTGGATTCCTTGGATGGTAAGACTTGGATATTTCTCTCGAATAGATTCAAGAAACTTGATTGGTTCTTTGATAGTTTTTTTTAGTAGTACAAGTTCTATACTAGTGTTCATCAAATCAAATTGTATTCTTTTTGATCCTCCTCCATGAACCACTGGAATTATGCTGACAACATCCCCATTTTTTAGCATGGTATCTTTTCCTTGCAACACAGACGAATCCACACCATTTACTGCAACAAGAATATTGTTTTGGTCAAGTTGGGGCAGGTGTGCAGGAATGTGCACCTTGAGATCATCTAATAGTGTAGATATTGTGACATTATCGTTTTGAATTTCAAGTTTATCAGATGAAAATGACTTTTTTGCGCCGCCCAGTAGTTTGACTGTAATCATGATACCATCAAAAAATATGTTGAGATATATTGAATTTCTGTAATGTATCTAATTGAGTATCTGCTCTTCAATTTCTTCAGTCTCATCAACTGATTCATCTTGAGCAACTACTTCAGACTCTTTTTCTTTCTGCTCCTCTAATTCACGTCTGAGATAAGAAGAGATGTAACCTGCAATTTCGTTCTTTAGACCTTTAGATCTTACAATTGCAATTTCGTTTAAAACTTGTTTGTTGTGTGTAAAATCAATATCGAATTTTCCTTTATAAGTAGACATGAGTTCCGTGGAAATTCGTCTGATTCTATTCACGGATTGGATGGGCCACAGGGGTTTTTTATACCTATACACCAAGATACGAATCGACATTTCGTTCTACAGCAAGCAGCATTTCATCATATGATTTGTTTAGAACGCCTGCTGCACAAAAAAGAACGCTTGGAAGAAATGCTATTTGTGCAGTTTTCATGCCAAAGCACTTGGAGAATTTCACAGGCCCATCAGTTTCCAACAATATTTTATCCGGACGGGTTTGTGAGAGAAGTACTTGTTTGTCATCGGCGTATACCATTGCAGGCCCATACGATACAAAACAGTCTAGTTCCATTGCTTTTTGCAATTGTTTTTTGCTGCCAGAAAACCAATGCAGTAAAACGCCTTTGATAGAATAAGATGGAAGTATAGAAAATATTTCATCCAGAGTTCTTCTAGAGTGGACAGATATTGGTTTACCTAACTTTTCTGCAAGCGATAGCATCTTTTGAAACACTAGTACTTGTCTTGAGAACCCGGCCTCATCTGAGACATATGTCTTGTCAAGACCAATCTCACCGATGCCAGATATTTTGTTAGAGTTTAGAGTAATTAGATCTACCATTGTATCTAGATCATCATTTGCTTTTTCAGGATGAATTCCAATAAAGGGTAAAACAAGCGAGCTACGCTTACTCAGATCAAGAGTGGATTTTGAACTTGCATTATCCATGGAAACACAGCAGGCCCTTATTTTCATTTTATCCATTGTAGTCAGTATGTATTCCATGTCACCAGAATATTCATCATCTGATAGATGAATATGAGAATCAGTCAGCCAAGTCATCTGTTACATATAAGAGCACGAAATAGTGTGTATAAATCGATCCTTGCATAGTTTTTTTCCACTCAAAGTCTTTT
>JAJPEA010000043.1 GCA_023252335.1 Nitrosotalea sp. | reverse complement strand
TCAAGATATGCTATTGTAGTTCCCAAATTTCCAAATCCCATTGCATTTAGTGACTCGGACGGAATCATGACAATTGTATTTCCTTGTACCTTGATTGATTCGTACAGCATGTTTGACTGACGTAATGCGTATGCTACAGGATTGTCTGCATATACCCTTGCTGCTTCTTCGAATTTTTGTGCAACCAGTATTTCGGATTCCCCATATGTTACTCTCGCACTCTTTTCACGCTCGGCTTGTGCCTGCATTGACATGGCAGATTCTAATTCTTGTGGAATTATTACTTGACGGATCTCAACACCTGTTACCTCGATTCCCCAATTGCTAGCTTCAGTTGCAATTATGGTTCTAACATGCTGATTGATCTCTTCTCTTTTTGATAATACGTCTTGGAATTGTGACGAGCCAATGTTATTTCGAAGTGTTGTCTGGGAGACTTGTTGTATCATCTGGTTAAAGTTCTCTACATTTAGTATGGCATCTTTTGCACGGGCATCAATTATTTTGTAACGAAGTATTGCGTCTATGGTTACTGGGACATTGTCTTTTGTAAGCATTCTTTCTGCCTTGAACTCACTTACTTTTTCTCTAATGTCAACAACCAAAATATTGTCTGCAAAAGGCAGTCTTGTCTGGATGCCGGGGCCTACTTGTCTTTGATATTTTCCCAGTCTGAGTATTACTGCTCTTTCATATTGGTTGATAATCATTAAAAATGAAGAAATGATTAGTGCTATACCTATTGCAATTGAACCAAGTGTTATGGAATTGTTACCCGTTGACAAACCAATACCAATACCGATTATGAGAACTAGTGCACCTAAAATGACGTGATATCCAGATCCTTTTTGTTTGATTAGCTTTTCTGCAAAATTAAATGGCATGTATTGTCCTGACACTGATATTACTGATACCTCCTAGAATTTAAAGTGGGACAAATCAAGGCAAAAGGACTTCAAAAAACGTGATAATCAATATGAAATGTGGAATCATCACGTAAATTTGCGAATTGCTCTATTGTATGCAACCCCGAACCTATGTGCCTCGTCTCTTGCATGCTGCAAGACCTTTAGTGCAGGATTGGTTTTTGCCATGACTAGGGGTTTACTCGTTTTTGGCTGGTAGACTTCTTCATTCTCTTTTGCAAGTGATACACATGGAATGTCAACTCCGATTGCATGCAAGGCTTCAAGTGCGGCATTTAGCTGTCCTCGTCCACCGTCAATTAATACCAAGTCTGGCATCTTTGATTTTTCCTCCTTTAGTCGCAAGTATCGTCTTTTGACTATCTCATTTATCATTGCAAAATCATCTCGCCCGCGTACTGTCTTGATTTTAAATTTTCTATATCCTGATGTGTGAGGTTTTCCATCTACCATATATGACATGGAACCCACTGCATAATCTTCACCATGGTTTGAAATGTCAAAACATTCTATGGTTCTTGGGATGCTTTGCAATCCCAATCTTTCTTGGAGTTCAACTAACGCAGGGTCTGCACCCTTTGTTATTGCAAGTGATATGTTTCTCATTATGAGATCAATTATCTCACGTCTCTTTCCAGTTGTTGGTACTAGAATCCGCACTGCAAATCCTGACGAGCGTGCAAGCACTTCTTCTAGTATCTCTTTTTTATCCGGTACCTCACTTGTTATAACAAATCTTGGAATTGGATTTGTGGAATAGTACTGGGACAAAAAACTAGAAAATGTATTATCTCCTACCAAGTCAAATGAAAACTTATTCCTGTCTTTTATTACTCCGTTTGATAGGCGAAAGCTCATCAGGTGTGCAGTCTGGTCTTGGATTTTGATGCCAAAATATTCTTCATCGGAGCCAATCCTTGGTGATTCCATTTTTTGTCTGACTTGGAGGTTTGATAATCGTTGCAATGTTTCATGGATCTCTTTTGCCTTTTCATACTGGCGATTCTCTGATGCATGGCTCATCTCTTTTTCTAGGTTTTTGACAAAATCTTCTAGTCGCTGTTTGCCTTTGAGAATTGATTCAAGATCTGAAATGTGTTTACTATAATCTTCTTGGGCTTGTTTGAATTGACATGGAGCCTCGCAGTTGCCAAGGTGATATTCAAGGCATGCCTCCTTTGGCAGTTTCTTGCATATTCGTATCTTGAATGTCTTGCGCAAAAGACCGATTGAGAGCATTTTCGAGCTTCCATGCGTAAAAGGGCCATACATTTTGCCGCCTCCTAGGAACTGTCCTGTCCTTGTCCTTCTTGCTACCATGAGACGAGGATATTCTTCGTTTGTAATTCTCAGGTAGGTGTATCTTTGCTGGTCCTTGAGTTCTATATTGTAAGGTGGCCTGTAGCGCTTGATCATATTTGCCTCTAGCAAAAAGGCTTCTTCCTCATTATCTGTTAAAATAAATTCAATGTCTGCAATTTTTTCTACCAGTTTTTGTGTCTTGTAGTTCTGGTTCTTTAAAAAATATGACTTGACACGGTTCTTGAGATTTTTTGCCTTGCCGATGTACAGTATCTTTTCTGTTTCATCTTTCATGATGTAGATTCCAGGATGTGACGGAATTGTTACTCTAGAAATATCAAGAGTCATTTTTTAAAATACGCTTTATGTACTGACCAGTGTAACTTCTTGGGTTTTGTGCAACTTGCTCTGGTGTACCTGATGCAACAATTGTTCCACCACCGTCACCACCCTCTGGACCCAAATCAATTATCCAATCCGAATTTTTGATTACATCCATGTTGTGCTCTATTATGATTATTGTATTTCCAAGATTTACCAGTCTGTTCAAGACTTCAAGCAATTTCTGAACATCAGCAAAGTGAAGTCCTGTTGTTGGCTCGTCCAGGATGTATACAGTTCTTCCAGTATCACGCTTTGACAGCTCTGACGCAAGTTTTACACGTTGGGCCTCTCCACCTGACAAAGTCGTAGCAGCTTGTCCAAGCTTGATGTATCCAAGTCCTACATCTGATACTGTCTGCAGCTTTCTCTGAATTGAAGGAATGTTTGCAAAAAATTCTAGTGCCTCTTCTACTGTCATTGCAAGAATGTCTGATATGTTCTTGTCCTTGTAATGTATTGCAAGTGTTTCAGAATTGTATCGCTTGCCTTTGCACTCGTCGCATACAACATAGACATCTGATAAAAACTGCATCTCAATTTTTTTGACCCCGTCGCCCTCGCATGCAAAGCATCTGCCGTCTGCAACATTAAATGAGAACTGGCCTGGTGTATAGCCTCGCTCTTTTGAGAGTGCAGTCCCAGCATATAGTTCCCGAATTGGGGTAAATGCGCCAATGTATGTTGCAGGATTTGAGCGTGGAGTCCTGCCTATTGGGGATTGGTCAATGCCAATGACCTTGTCAATTTCGTCCATTCCTGATATGCTCTTGTGCCTACCTGGCCTGTCTACAGAGCCGTAAATATCGGCTGCAAGGGCCTTGTACAAAATGTCGTTTACAAGTGTGGATTTTCCAGACCCTGACACTCCTGTCACTGTAACCATCATGCCTAGTGGAAACTCGACGTCAATGTTTTTGAGATTGTTCTCTGATGCACCTTTTAGAATTAAACTACCTTTTTGTTGACGCTTGTTTTTTGCAAGTTTTATTGCATCATGGTTTTTAAGATACTTTCCTGTAACTGATTTTTCACTCTTTAGGATGTCAGTTATGGTTCCTTCAAAGACCACGTTTCCTCCATGCACTCCGGCATCTGGTCCAAGATCAATTATCCAGTCTGAGCTTCGCATAACCTCTTCGTCATGCTCGACAACAAGTATTGTATTTCCCAAGTCACGAAGTTTTGTCAGAGTCTTGATTAATTTTGCATTATCTCTTTGGTGCAAACCAATTGTTGGCTCGTCAAGAACATACAGAACACCTGTGAGATTTGATCCTATCTGTGTTGCCAGTCTGATTCTCTGAGCTTCTCCACCTGATAGTGTAGAGCTGACACGATTTAGTGTAAGATAATTCAGTCCGACATTTTTTAAAAACTCTAGCCTTGATAATACCTCTTTTAAAATTGATTTTGCAATATATTTTTCAGTCTCACTTAGTTGAAGATTTTTAAAAAATTCGTAACATGAATCAATTGACAAGTCACAGGCATCCATGATGGAAAGAGAATTTATCGAAACTGACAATGCTTCATCTTTGAGTCTTTTACCCTTGCATGAGTTACACGGAGTCTCTCTCATGAACTTGCTTAGCTCTTCTCTTTTTGATTCTGAATCAGTCTCTGCAAAGTTTTTCTGCAAACTGGGTATTACACCGTGGAAATTATTGGTATACTCCCATCGGGAATCAGTAGACTGGGATTCGTATGAAAACTTGACTGCCTCTTCGCTTCCATACAAGATTACCTGGAGTTGTTTTGAGCTCATCTTGTTGATTGGAGTCATTAGATCAAAGCCATATTTTTTTCCAACATCTCGTAGGGTCTGTCTCCTAAATGATGAAAATCTGCCTGACCATGGAACAATGGCACCATCTAGAATCGATTTTGTCTTGTCTGGTATTAGTAAATCAGGCTCAAACTCCATCTTGACCCCTAGTCCATGGCATGTCTTGCACGCACCAAATGGCGAGTTGAATGAAAACCCTCTTGGTTCTAATTCCCCTATGGAAATTCCACAAAACGGACATGCGTTATTTTGGGAAAATATCTTTTCTTCTGTATCTACAACCATGACATCGCCCTTGCCTGCTTTTAGTGCAGTCTGGATTGACTCGTACAGCCTACTTTTTTCCTCCCATGATGCCTTGACCCTGTCTACAACAATTTCGATATTGTGCCACTTTTGTTTATCTAGTACTGGAAACTCGCCATCTAGCTCTACAATTTCTCCATCGACTCGAATCCTGGAATATCCTTGTTTTTTTACCTGCTCGAATAGTTTTTCATATGTTCCTTTTTTTCTTCTGACAAGTGATGCTAGAATCAAAATTTTTCTTCCATCTGATTCTTTGAGAATTGATTCACAAATTGATTCAACTGATTGATTTGATATCTTTCTTGAGCACTTGGGACAGTGGGGTGTGCCAATTCTTGCATACAGCAATCTGAGGTAATCGTAAATCTCTGTTATTGTTCCCACTGTAGACCTTGGGTTTTTGCTTGTTGTTTTTTGCTGGATTGATATTGCAGGAGACAACCCTTCTATTGAATCAACGTCTGGCTTGTTCATCATTTCAAGAAATTGTCTTGCATATGCAGAAAGTGATTCTACGTATCTTCTCTGGCCCTCTGCGTATATTGTATCAAATGCAAGTGTTGATTTTCCAGACCCTGATAATCCTGTGATTACGACAAGTTTATTCTTTGGAATATCCACGTTGATGTTCTTTAGATTGTGCTCCCTTGCACCACGGATAATTAACTTGTCATTCATTTTGTAATTGTTTTTGTATCCTTGTTAGCTTGTCACGATATTCAATTGCATGCTCAAAGTCAAGATCTTCTGCGTAGCGCTTCATTGTTGCCTCGATTTCTATTGCCATGGTCTGTATATCATGCTTTGACATGTGTTTTGTTTCATCTAGAACGATTGTCTGCTGTGGAATTGCCTTTGTTATACTAGTTGGGGTGATTCCCATTTTTTGGTTGTATTCCATCTGCTTTCTTCTTCTCCTGTCTGTCTCTGATATTGCAAGTGCCATTGATTGAGTTTTTTTATCAGCATACATGATTACCGCACCATCTACGTTTCTTGCAGCCCTTCCAAATGTCTGGATGAGACTGGTCACATTTCTCAAAAATCCCTCCTTGTCTGCATCAAGTATGGCTACAAGTGAGACCTCGGGTATGTCAAGACCCTCTCTTAGAAGGTTGATTCCTACCAAGACATCAAACTCGCCCAGTCTGAGCTGCCTAATTATCTCTGTTCTCTGCAGGTTTTCAATCTCAGAGTGCAGATAGCGCACCTTTACTTGGTGCTTTGAGAGGTACTCTGCCAAGTCTTCAGCCATCCTCTTTGTCAGTGTAGTCACCAGAACACGCTGGTTTTTTTCTGTCCGCTTTTTTATCTCTAAAATCAAGTCATCCATCTGGTTTTCGGTTTTTCGTATTTCAGTTGTAGGGTCGACTAGTCCTGTTGGCCTGATTAGTTGTTCGACAATCTGAAAACTCTTCTTTCTTTCATACTCGTTTGGTGTTGCAGAGACAAATATTGTATTTTTGATATACTTTTCAAACTCTTCAAATCTCAGTGGTCTATTGTCAAACGCACTTGTCAGTCTAAATCCATAATCAATTAGAGATTTTTTTCTAGTGTGGTCGCCATTATACATGCCATGTAGTTGTGGTAGTGTTACATGGGATTCGTCAATTACAAGCAAAAAATCATCTCCGAAAAAATCTAGCAGACAAAACGGGGGCTCACCAGGTGCTCTTCCGTCAAAATGTCTGGAATAGTTTTCAATTCCGGAGCAATATCCAAGTTCCTCTATCATTTCTAAATCATATTTTGTTCGCATCTCTAGTCTTTGCTTTTCAAGCTCTGGCAGCTCTGTCAGTCTCTGTTTTAGTTCCTCTCTGATTCTCTGTACTGCTATTTTTCTAACATCTGCTGCAACAAGATAGTGTTTTGCAGGATAGATTTTGATTTTTGAAATTTGTTTTTTCTCTTTTAATGATACCGGGTCGCAAATTGATATCTTTTCAATTTCATCTCCAAATAATGAAATCCTCACAACCGAATCTGAATACGCAGGTATTACATCAATGGTATCGCCCTTGATTCGAAATCTTCCTGCTAAAAGTTCGGTATCGTTTCTCTCATATCTTGCATTGACTAGCTTTTTGATTAGTGCACCTCTTCCAATCTCGGCATCTTTTTCAAGTGAGATTGACATGGTCTCCCACTCACTTGGTGAGCCTAGTGAGTAGATGCACGATACCGTGGCAACAATGATTGTGGGCTCACCTGATAGCAACATTGCAGTTGCCTCTAGACGCAGTTTCTCTATCTTTTCGTTAATCTGGGTGTCTTTTTCGATATAAGTGTCTGTCTGGGCTATGTAACTCTCTGGCTGGTAATAGTCGTAATATGAAACAAAATATCCCACATTGTTGTTTGGAAAGAACTGTTTTAGCTCTGCATAAAGCTGAGCCGCTAGTGTCTTGTTGTGTGATATGACAAGTGTTTTTTTTCCAGTCTTTGCAATTGCGTTTGCAACTGTAAATGTCTTGCCGCTGCCTGTTACACCAAGCAGTGTCTGGATCTTTTTCTTTTGTATTCCTTGCACTAGCTGCTCTATAGCAAGAGGCTGGTCTCCTGTTGGGGCAAATTCTGAAACAAGTTCAAAGCTTGGATTTTCTAGCAAACATTACAAATTGGGCTTGTTTCAAATTTAAAGCAAATGGTAATTATGATATACTTACCAACTTGGCTCTTCTGAAATCTGAAGGCCGTCTTTTGTCTTTATGATGCCCATCTTCTTGACCGTCTCTTGCGCAGTTGGGCTGTTGCGCTCGAGTATTTTTTTTGCAATTTCAAGTCTTGTCTTCTTGTCCCAATGCTGACCTATCTTGTACTTGCCCCTCATTGTAACTGGAACGACCTTGATTATTGCGACCTCTTCAACTACAGCCATGTCATGTGTTAGTTTTTCATATCCTCCTTCTGGCTGGTATTTTTTCATCAATTCGTTTAGTGCCAGGGTCTTCTCTTTTGGATCAGAGACGATGGTTGCTTTTCCCTTGATTACTACGCTGATGTATAGTGTGTCTGCCTGGGATGCATCAGTTGGAGATGTAAAGTATGATGGCAAAAATTCAAGACTGTGGTCTACTTCAAAGCCGACTCTGGAATTTTTTGTTATGTTCTCTAGTTTTTCGCCCCTGGGGTGGGAATGCATGTAGATTGCATCATTTGCATAGACAAAATTCATTGGTATTATCTGGGGAAATCCATCCTTGTCTATGCTTGCTACCCTGCCTGTTTCCTGTTGGTTTAAAAACTCGATTATCTTTTCTTTTGACTTGATTTCCAGTCTTCCTAATAGCTGCACAAATCCTTGTTATGTATGATGATATTTGTGCATATGGTTTTAATAGATAAATGTAAGTGGCTACAACGTAGAGTATGCTCAAAGGATCAAACTATCCTAGTATGTTTGCAGGCTTGATAGTAGGCTCTGTAATGTCATTTGCAAGCTATGTGTATACATTATTTGGCAATACGATTCCGTCGTTTTTTGCAGTGTATTTCAGAGAAATTGGTGCTGCTATAATCATGATGGCAGTCTTTGTATTTGCCATAGCCTGGCTTATGAAGGCAAAGCCAAATAGACGGCCTCAGAAATACTTGGTCAAGATGTTTGATGTATACGGAGTGGAGACTTTGATAGACGGCCTGAGAACTGACTTTAAGACTCATGATGTTGCATGGAGCTTTATGAAAGAGTACAAGAAATCATATCCGCTCTTTAATTTTGCTCTAGTGTCTGACTTGCCAAATTCTGAAAAGATGACAATATTTCGGTATCTCTAGGTAATGAAAAATTCTATTTTGGTGCACATCTAAGCTAGTTGCCAGATTTGTAATATAGTGTAACGACTGGATCAAACACCTTGGATTTGACAAGTTTTAATTTCATCTTGTCTTTAACATCTTGGAATAATGACTTGCCGCTGCCCAAAACAACAGGCTCGAGCTTGAAACGATATTCATCGACTAGTTCTAGTCTTACCAATGTCTGTGCAAACTTGACACCTCCAAATAATACCATGTCTCCACCAGGTTCTTGTTTTAGTCTGATGATTTCTTTTGTGATATCGTTATCATCTTTAACATGGATTATCTTTGAATTTTTCCATTCCACTTTTTCCAAAGTGTTTGAAAAAACAATTTTAGGTGTATCTTCCATCCAGTGTGCAAAATCAACAAGATCCTTTGGGCTATTTGGATTTGAAGCCATAGCAGGCCATGCTTGTTCAAAACCCTGATACAGGACACGTCCAACTAGAATTGTATCTGTTGTATTCAAGAGATCAGTGATGAGGTATTTGCCCATTACATCATCAGTCTTGGTGGCCCAATCTAATTCTCCATTTGGTCCAGCAATGAAGCCATCCAAAGACATGTGCATGAATAAAATTATCTTCCTCATGCTTTTTGCTTTGGTCTATTACTTGTAATAAAGTTTGAATGAATCTCTCTAGTGAAACTGGAGTACTTATACCGAAACCTGAAATATTAATTCATACCGATAAAATCTACAAGATATTAAATAAACCCTAGCCAGAGGGAAAAAACGAAATTTATTTCCCAGACCGTATGATCTTTTCACATATGAGAGAATATTGTATGAATTTTTCAAACCTTATAGTACCGTACTTTTTTCGGTATCACATTCTTTTAAATATTGGAAAAGATTTAACGGTATAATGAAAGATCCAAGTTCAATTGTTTCAATAAGGATTCCTCAAAAATATAAAGAAAAATTAATAGAAAAAGCTGAACAGGAAAACCTCACAATCAATACAATTGTTGGAAAAATGATTCAGGATCAAATGGATTGGAAGGAATATGCCGAATCTATAGGGTTTGTGCTTGTGACAAAAGCTTTGTTAAAACTTTTGATCGAAGACGCTAACGAAAATAAATTATTAAAACTTGCACAAGAAAACAAATCTGCAATAAAAAATGTCATCAAGTATGTGCATGGCGAAGTAAATTTAGATACGTTTCTCCATACTCTGAATTTGTGGCTCAGTAATAATCATCTGGCACATAGATGCACTGTAAAAAATAACGTGTTACAATATGTTATACATCATGAGATGGGTAAAAAATGGTCCAAGTATCTCTATCATCTAAATAATTTAATTTTAATTGACATTGGATATAAAATAATGGATGAAGGGATTGAAGATGACACACTGTCATTTGAAATCCATCGATAATCAAGTGACAAATTGACATCTTGTACTGTAGAATGACAAGTAACTTTTTGTTTTGTGTGATTCATTCAAATGCCCTACTGATCAACGTGTAATTGTATACAATGTAAACATTTGATCAGATCGTAATCTTTCTCCTTATAGTTGATCTTGTCTTACATTCTATGTGATAGAAGAATGTTCTAGGATTGGCACAATGTCATATCATATAGCCAGCCAAATTGTTCCAAGATTGGACAACGCGGTATTTTCCATGCCTGAATCTGAAGGTGCCTTTGATACGTGTTGCATGTGTGGAACAAAAAGATCTGTACTAGAGCAAAAGATGTCTGCTGGTATCTTTTTTCATGTTCATTGCTGGCATCACATGCTAGATGCTGCAAGCAGAATTTCTAGCGTGTCTTATGGTAAAGAAATGGAAATCTATTCTGAAATAGTGAAAAAAGCACAGAGGGGCTCTATCTGCAGATCTAGCCAGAAAAAGAGATCTTTTACCCTAGTAACCAAAATGATTGAAAAACATTCCGCCCATGTTGGCTCTCTTCATGCAGCAGGTTCTAGACACAAGTCAAGTCAATTAAAAATTGAACTAGTTCTTTTTTCTGCTGCTCTTCTTGCTATGTTGCTCTCATCCTTGCTTGTGGATTTCTATGTGAATGAAAGTGCAAAACAAAAGATATCGTACGTTTCATCTGGGGCAATAGTCGCAGATTCACAGGGTGGTTCAATTGAAACCTGGAAACCATGGCAGTTGTCATCTGATAGGGTATTGACCATAAGTATCATGGATTCTAGTCTTGTATCGCAAGATAAGATTGATGCAATAAAAGGTGCCATACTATCAGAGGCCACAATACAAATTGATGATTCATTGGTACATGTGGGACCTGTGGGCTCTACATCTACATATTATGAAGGATGGAAAGGAGCTTTGGAATCTGTCTCTTCAAGTGATTCCAAGTTTTACATTCCAACAAAATTTCAATTCATAAACTCATCTAGTGCTACTGCGGATATTGTCATTGAACTGACAACCATGGATAGTCCGGATGGATATTCTGGGTATACAAAGTCTGCAATGGCTGGAGATCAGGTTCTGCAATCAACTATAACAATTTACGGTGTAAACCACATGACACCCAAAAAATTGGGAGATGTAGTACGACACGAGTTTGGTCATGCTTTGGGTCTGGGACATTCCACTGATTCTGAAGATTTGATGCATTATGTCATTAGCACTGATTATCCGTATATCTCAGGATGTGATGTTAGCGCAATACATTCACTATATGATGGAAAAGAATCAAGCAGCATGGTGTGTGAGAAACAATGATTCCAGAATACGCAGATAATTTTTTGATACAAAAATGTCATAGATGTAAAAATACATTGGTAATAGATGATGGTACGATGCTGTATGACGGTAAATGGTATCACAAGAAATGCTGGAATTCTATGTCCACTGAAAACACCAGTAAAGAATTTGATCTGAATTTACGTCTAGCTGGTTTTGCAGAGCTCTTTGAACAACTGTACCAAAGTTCTCCTGACATGTATCGTATAGTAAACAAGGATGGTATCATTACGCTATGTAATGATGCATATGCAAAATATCTCGGATATTCAGTAGATGAAGTCATTGGCAAATCCATCTTTGAGCATATTGCAAAAGAGAGTGTCTTGGCAATGCATGATTCATTTGAAACATGGAAAAACACGGGCGTTGTTAAAAATAGAGAAGTCTGGTTCCAAAGAAAAGATAACACTGTTTTTCTTGGACTCGTAAGTGCAAACAACATATGTGACAAGAGTGGAAACTGGGTTGGCAGTAATACTGTAATTCGAGACATAACGGAAATTTACCATGCCAGAAAAGAAATTGAAGAAAGAGAAGCAAAGATAAGAACAGATTTCCAAGAACTCAAAAAAGTCAACTTGTTAAAAGATGAATTTCTTGCCATGATCACACACGAATTAAAAACACCACTAGTTCCAATAAAGTGCTATACTGAACTTTTGCTTTCAGAGCAATTTGGATCACTTAACAATGTCCAAAAGCAAAAGCTTGAGATGATAATGACTAGTGCTAGCTCACTTGTAGGGTTGATATCTGATCTTCTCGATGCTCAAAAAATTGAGCTTGGGAAGCTAAAACTGTATGTAGCCAGAAACAATCTCGCAAAAATAATTGAGGAATCTATCATGAAAATGAGTCCTATTGCAAGCTGTGCAAAGATTGCAATTTCTACTAATTTGGAGAATGACATGTGGTGCATGTGCGATTCGGCAAGAATTGAGCAGGTATTCAACAATGTAATTGCAAATGCAATGAAATTTGTCAAACCAAATACTGGGAAAATACAGGTACGACTCTACTCATCTGGCAGTGATGCAGTAATTGTTGTAAAAGACAACGGAGTCGGTATTCCACAGGATCAGCTTGACAAGGTTTTTCTGAAATTTTACCAGGTAAGTAGTACTAATACCAGAGAGCACAATGGCACAGGTCTTGGATTGGCTATCTGTAAAGGACTGATAGAATCACATGAGGGGAAGATATGGGCCACATCTGATGGTATTGGGAGTGGTACTGAAATTCACATTATGCTTCCCTTGGTAAAATGATGGTCAAGTTTGATTTCAGAAAAGATACGTAGCTGGTAATAAAATTAGAATATCTAAATTTTTTATCTTTTTCTTTTTTCAGGGAAGTATCTATTCACAAGTCTTGATAAAATCATCGAAACGCTGCCTCCAATTACAGCAGTTATGATTCCACCAACATCGATGATGGCATGAATCGTTTGGTCGTCAGACTTATGAAAATATACAGATGGCATCTTGAGTTCATAGGCATAGTCAATTATGGTGTTCTGTGTTTTGTTTTGAGCATGTTGTACTACATCTGGTTTATTGTAGACTAGAGGGTTTGCGGTTTCATACAATACGATAAACCATATGACAGATAATGCCAACAGTATGACGCCTATGCCAAAAACTAGACTTGAAAAGATGTTCATGGGAGATATGTATTATTGAATACCATCATGGTTTAAAATGTCTTGAAAATACGACTAGGAAAAATACAGACATGCCAAGGATCACTGCGGAATAGGGAAATTCAGGTATT
>JAJPEA010000042.1 GCA_023252335.1 Nitrosotalea sp. | reverse complement strand
ATTTTTTACAATTAGAAGAAATATTAATGATAACATGAGAACAAAATTCAAAAATTGAAAATAAAAGAGAGAGGCAAAAGAAAGAAACATACTGGAAAAATAATTGCGTTAATCATAATAGCTGTTATAGCTGCAGCCATAACATATTCTTATTATCAACAAAAACAGTTAGAGTCACAGCAGTGGCACTGGATTGCATCTGGTCCATTTTCAATCAATAAGAACCAATACAAACTTGGAGAAAATATTTTCATGATAGTAAACGGTTTGCAACCAACTGATGTGGGAGAGATTGACATTGTAGATCCAAAAGGAGGTATTTTTAGCAAGATACCATTTAATGGAACAATGAAGTCTAGCTTTAAACAGTTTTTCAAACCAGTTACTGAAAGGAGCCTAGCATTATGTAGTGCCAAAGATCTTGTTGGCAACTGGACCATAATATTCAAAGGAGTTTCCTACAAATCAATACCATTTCAAATCATAAATGAATTCATCCCAGGAGAAGAGAACGGTTCAGGTATGGCGCCAGTGCCGAAGGGATTAGATCCTTGTTAGAATTATTTTTCTAAAACATTGTGGAAACATACTCTGTCTCCAGTGTGACATGCAGGTCCACTTGGCTCCACTAGATATACAATTGCATCAAAATCGCAATCTACCAAGATCTCTTTAACTTTTTGTACATTTCCTGATTCCTCCCCTTTCATCCATAACTTGTTTCTTGATCTGCTCCAAAACCATGAATTGCCAGTTTTTTGTGTAAGTTCAAGCGATTCTTTATTAGCATATGCAAGTGTAAGGACTTCCTTAGAGTTTACATCCTGAACAATTACTGGTACAAGACCATCACTTTTTGCAAAATCAATATCGTTTATCTTTTTATTCATAATACACCGTTTCTCCAAGCCCTATTTTTCTGTTATAGTCTAACAGGGACTCCATTTTCCTTGAGATATTCTTTTACCCTATCTACAGAGTGGGTCTTGTAATGAAATATTGATGCAGCAAGAGCAGCATCCACATTGGTTTGTAAAAAGACATCAAGCATGTGTATTGGTTTACCACACCCTCCTGATGCCACAACTGGTATGTTTACTGCATTGACTATCTCCTTGATGAGTTGTACATCGTACCCTTCCTTTGTGCCATCCATGTCTATGCTTGTTAACAGAATCTCACCTGCTCCTCGCCTTTCTACTTCTTTTGCCCACTCTATAGCATCAAGGTCAGTGGGAGTTTTCCCGCCATAAATGTAAACTTCGAACCAAAATTTTTTGGAATCAGATGTAAAGATGTGTCTATTTTCTTTTATTTCATAATTACGTTTTACATCCATCGCTATAACCACACATTGTTTACCAAAGATTTCCATCAATTTTGTTATTATTCCCGGATTTTTTACAGCACCCGTGTTGATAGCAACCTTGTCAGCCCCACTAAGAAGAATATCTCTAGCATCCTGCAAGTTTTTTACACCACCACCTACAGTAAATGGAATATCAATTACTTGAGCTACTTTTTGTACAAGACTTTTGATTGTCTCTCGTTGTTGTTCAGAAGCTGTTATATCAAGAAAGACTAGTTCGTCGGCTCCCTCTTTACTATATTTCTCTGCAAGTAAAACAGGATCGCCTGCATCTTTTATTGATTTAAAATGCATTCCCTTTACTACTCTACCATTATCAACATCAAGACAAGGAATTACTCTCTTGGTTAAAGTCATGCTAGCGTCTTAACCTCTTCTACTGATATTTTTCCATCATATAATGCCTTACCAAGAATTACTGCAGCTGCACCAGATTTTTTTACATTTACAATATCTTGCAAGTTAGATATTCCTCCGCTTGCAATTATACTGGTACGGTGTATGCTACATGCTTTTTGCAAAGAATCAAGATCGGGGCCATGTAGTGTTCCATCTCTTTCCACGGTAGTTATGAGAAATTGAGAATATCCAAGTCTCACAAAACTTTCAATTCCTGAAATAAGTTCTATGCCAGTACTTTCTTTCCATCCACTAATCACTATTTTGCCTCCCATTTGATCTGCAGATATCACGATTCTTTCTTTTCCAAATTTCCTTGAAATCTCTTCTACAATCTCTTTATTTTTAAAAGCAATAGTTCCAAGAACCACTTTGGAAGAAAATTGTAATGCATTTTCTATCATTTCCTTTGTACGTAGGCCTCCAGCAGCTTCAACAGGTATGGAAACTGATTGGGTAATTTTTTGAATCGTTTGTAGATTTGAACCTGTTCCAAGGGTAGCATCCAAATCTACTACGTGAAGCATGTCTGCGCCTGCTTTTTCCCATTTTTTGGCCATTCCTATAGGATCAGAACTGTACACAGTCTTGTTCTTTGGATCTCCCTTTACTAGACGCACTACTTTGTTGTCCATGATATCAATGGCAGGAATGACTTTCACTTTTTACACACTCGTAAAAAGTTCTTGATCATAATAGAGCCAACTTTGCTAGACTTTTCAGGATGAAATTGTGTTCCAAATAATGTTTGGTTTTCAATTACAGCAGGCACATTTATTCCATAATCAGAATCTGCTATGATAATTTCTTCATTTTTTGGTTTTACCCTATAGGAATGAACGAAGTAAACCCATGATCCTTCTTTTACTCCATCTAACAGTACACTTGGTTTTTTTATCTGAAGATCATTCCAACCCATATGTGGAATCTTGAATTTGTTTGGAAGAAGAATTACCTCACCATCTAAAACTCCTAGTCCTCCAAGCGTTCCTTCCTCACTTTTCTCAAAGAACATTTCCATACCCAAACAAATACCTAACACAGGAATCTGATTCTTTACTAAATCCTGGAATGCAACTTTTGAAGTATTAAGACTCTTTATTGCAGGATCAAAGTTTCCAACACCAGGCAAAAGTAATCCAGAATAATTCTTCATTTTTTCAAGATTGGTTATAATGTCAACTTGAGCTTCATTTTTTTCTAACGAGGACTTGAGACTGAATATGTTCCCTGCACCATAGTCAAATATTGCTACCTTGACCATTACATAGCACCCTTTGTACTTGGTATTCCTTTTTGTTTTCCATCATAACCTGCAGCTGTTCTCCAAGCTACTGCAAATGCCTTGATAGCAGCTTCAATCTTGTGATGATCATTGTCTCCATATTTTACTGATACGTGCATACAGATGTTTAGATTCTGAGCCAATGATCGGAAAAAGTGTTCCAAGTCTTCTTTTGAGATTTCTTCTATTTGATTTCTCTGGATAGACAAGTCGATCCTTTGGTATTGTCTTTTGATTAGATCCAATGATGCCTCTGCAAGAGATTCATCCATTGGTATTGAAGCATGACCAAACCTAACAATTCCTGCTCTATTACCCAAAGATTGGTCCATCGCGTTTCCAAGTGCTATTGCGGTATCTTCTATTAGGTGATGATCTATTCCATCCATAGATTTTGCATTTAATTTCAAATCAAGCATGGCATGTTTTGATAGTGATGTAATCAGGTGATCAAGAAATGGTAAACCCGTTTTAATAGAAATTGTTCCAGTTCCATCCAGATTTACATCAACTAGTACCTCGGTTTCCTTAGTCTTCCTATTGATGTGTGCTTTTCTAGATTTCATTAAAATCCCCGAGTAGAGAAGTGGTTTATGCCTAGACTAGATTTAATGTCTTCGGAATTAGATCTATTGATTTGACTATAATGTCGGCATTGTGGCTCTCAAATAGAGATTTTTTTGACTCGGGATCCTTACTAGTGCCATATACCCCACAAAATATTGTAGGCATGCCAGATTCATCAGCCTTGCGTGCCATGATATGGTCTTCCATAGAATCACCTACGTATAACGAAACAGTTGCATTCATGCCCCTTATTGTAGATATGAGAGATTGGGGATTTGGTTTTGCCATCTCGCGTGGTTCATCTTCGAGAAATTTGGAATTGTTCAGATCAAACTCTTTGAACAAATCTTTGAGAGAATGTTTTGCAGACAAATTACCTCTACCTGTTAAGATAGCAATTTTCTTGTCAAATCGATTACGTAGCTTTGCAACTAGATCTTTATTCAAAAGCACGACGTCATTTTCAATTAATCCAAGACCATGAAAAAATTGTGGTTTTCTTTTGTATAGTTGTTCATATAATTCAGAGCCATAAAATATTTCATCAAATATAGAAGAAAGGAGATTATGAAATTTTTTCCCCGGATATGCTAGTTTTTGTTTAATATCAGAAACATCAACATTCATGGCATCCAAATATCGCTCAACAGATTTTATTCCAGTTTGATCTGCATTTGCAATTACTTGAAGAATAAAATCGGAGAAGAGAATATTTTGTTTTTTTGCAGCAACAATACCAAGTATTAATGCATATGTCACATCAATTTCGTCATTAAAACCTCCACTTGTCTTAAAGCCCTCTATCATTTTTGTTGTTATCAATCCAGATTCGTTTACTTGGGCTATTTCTTTGATAACAAAATCCACCGTTTTTTTTATAGCCAAATCATATGAGTTTGATACATCTATGAGAACTCCATCACAGTCAAATATTATAGAATCAAGCTTTTTCATCTTCTCAATCTTTGTAGGATCAATTATGATTCCCTCGTCTATTTCCTTCAAAATCAATTTAGCAAATCCCGTATAGCAGTAAGAAATTTAGAATTCATATCTTGTGAGCCTACTGTAACTCTCAAACATCCCTCATGTATGCCAATCTTACCAATATTTTTAATCGATATTCCTTGTTCAATCAATGCTTTGTAGATTCGTTGACTAGAACCACCAGCTGCAAAGAGAACAAAATTTGCTTTAGAGTCAAACACATCAAATATCTTCATCTGTCGTAGATTGGAAATAATTCGTGAACGTTCCTTCTTGACAAGATTTGCGACATCTTCAAAATATTTTGATTGTCGCAAGGCCATTATACCAACCTCTATTGCTATGGCATTCAATGGGTATGGGTATTGGATCACTCTTGTAAATGTGTCAATTATCTTTGCATTGGCTATAAAATAGCCCACCCTAAGCCCTGCCAGCCCAAATGATTTGGACAGGGTCCTAAGTACGATAAGATTCTTGAATTTCTTTGTCATGTCCATAACAGAATAATCAGAAAATTCTACATATGCCTCATCCATGATTACAAGACCTTTGAATTCACGAATCAATCTTTCAAGATCTCGTTTCTCAAACTGGAATCCAGTGGGATTATTTGGCGTGTCAAGATAAAGAATACTAGCTTTTTTAGAGTGTGACAAGAATTTTTCCAGATCAAGTGTCATATTTTTGTCAAATGGAATTTTTATTGTTGGAATTGAATATAGTTTACATCGCTCTTCAAAGAATCCAAAAGTTGGATCAGATGTCAGAATTTTAGTATTCTTGGAAGCAAAATTACTCAAAAAAAGATCAATTATTTGATCAGAGCCATTTCCAACTCCAATCATCTCTTTTGGTACTCCAGTATATTTTGAAATATTTTGAGCTAGTCTTTCTGTTCCCCCCAGAGGATATTCTCGTACATCCATGTTTTCTTTGACTTCGTTTATCATTTTTTCAAGGAATTCTTGAGATACTGCATAATTTTCGTTCGAGTCAAGTTTTATAACATTAGAGTATTTTTCAGGTTTTTTGTAACCTGCAAGTTTAGAATATCTTTCCAATTCCTTCTCAAACCAATCTTTTTTCATGACAATCTCCCCCTCACTGCTTCATAGTGATTTGGTAAGCCTTCTGCTTCTGTTAGAGATTGCATATATTTTGAAATTTTTTTCAAGGCAGATTCAGAGGATTCTACCAGAGTTTGTATCTTCATGTAATCCAATACACTGAGAGAGCCTCTAGTTCTTCCAAATCTGTTGGTTGGAAGTATGTGGTTTGATCCTAACAGATAATCGCTTGCTGATGATGGCGTATTTTTTCCTACCAGTGTAAGTCCTGCAGATTTTATCTTCTTTGCTACTTGCTGTGGTTGTTTTGTGATTATCTCAAGGTGTTCAGGTGCAAGTTTGTTTGCAAAATCTACCATTTGTTGTTCTGTATTACACATAACAATAAATCCATTTTTTTGTAGACTCTCTTTTACAATTGAGGATCTCTTGATTGTTCTGGTTTTTTTCTGCAATGATTCAAGTACCAAATCTTTTAGTTTTGAGGAATTTGTAATTAGACAACACATAGTATCAGGACTGTGTTCTGCCTGAGAAATCAAATCAAGTGCAACAAGTTCTGCATCTGCAGTGAGATCTGCAATAATGGCAAGCTCAGTAGGACCTGCAACCATGTCAATTGAAACCACTTCACTGAGTAATGATTTTGCAAGGGTAACAAATGCACCCCCTGGACCCACTATCTTGTCTACCTGAGGTATTGATTCTGTACCATATGCCAGGGCTGCAATGGCCTGTGCACCACCTATTCTATAGAACTCGTTTACACCACAAATATCCCCAGCTACGAGCGTCAATGGATCTATCTCACCTTTTTCGTTAGAAGGAGATACCGCTATTATTTTTTTTACGCCTGCAACTTTTGCTGGTACAACAGACATGACAATAGTACTGGGATATCTTGCCTTTCCTCCAGGAATGTAACATCCTACAGTATCAATTGGCAAAAATGTTTTTTTTATTACAGTTCCATCAATTGTGACAGAGACGTCTTGTAATTTTTTTTGTAACGCCTTTTCAGATTTTTCTAATCGTGCCTTTGCAAGTTTTATTCCCGCAATCTGTTCTTTTTTTACTTTCGAGTATGCTGACTTGATCTCTTGCTGTGTAATTTTTAATGAGCGAATTTGTACCCCAGTGAATTTTGTTTCATATTCCTTGAGAGCCTTGTCTTTTCGCTTTTGTACATCAGATATGATGGATAAGACTTGTTGTCGTATAGTGTTACTTGCTTTTGGTCTTGCAGATTCTATAATAGAACCCATGTCTTTGACATCTATGATTCGCATCAACTTTCCTCATCGCGTTTTATCTCCTCAAGTGCCAATATTTGTTTTGGTTCATGTACTACTAGACCTTGAGCGATTTTTCGTAATTTTGGAATCATTTTATGGAATTCAGATTTTGGAATAACTGTATTGATACCATACCATCCTTTTTCACTCAGAGGGCTTATTGTGGGACGTTTGAGAGAGGGAAGGTCATGCAGTAATCTGTCTAGGTGCTCTTCTTTTACGTTTAAGAATAGGTGTAGATGTTTTTTTCCTTCTACTGCACCTCTTAACATAGTTACTATATCATAGATTTTCTCTCGTTTTGACTTGTCTTTGAGTGATATTTTATTTGCAATTAGTACTGCAGATGATTCCATCACAGTTTCAATTATTTTGAGTTGATTTTGTGTCAGGGTGGTACCGGTTTCTGTTACATCTATTATAGCATCAACATCTTCCGGAGGTTTTGCTTCTGTAGCACCAAAGGATAAGAAGATCTGGACATTCTTGTTAGAACCCTGACTTAACCACGGAGTTACAATGATTGGTTGTTTTGAGCCATAAAGTTTCTTGTAGCTTTTACATTGCATGATAAATTTGGCTGTGGTATTGAGATACTCTGAAGATATTCGCAATATTTTTTTCTTCTTTGCATAAGATAAGATCATATCATCTAGTGATTTGAAATTATAAGAGTCAGGTATTGCAATTACAAGTCTTATCTTTCCATATTCTAAATCAAGAAGTATTTCTACATCAGAATTTGTTTCCTTGACCCAATCTCTTCCCGTTATACCTACATCATACAGACCTGCAAATACTAGATTCGGGATTTCTTGAGGTCGTAGCATCTTGACTGCAATTTGTGGATCATCTAATATCACACGATAAGTTCTATCTCTCCTAACTACACGTGTCCATGATCTTTCAAGTATCTTAAAAGTGGCTTCTTCTATACTGCCTTTTGGAACAGCAAATTTTACTATAGTCAACGTAGTCCTAACAAACTTCTTTGGATATATATTTAGTCGCCTAGAGATTCTCCAGAATCTCCTTTGCCCTAGTTACTGAGATGTTTCCTTCCCTAGTCATTTGTGCTATAACATGAGCCATCTTTTCCTGTGGAACGCCAGCACTTGCGGCTATATTTTGTGCATGTAATTTCATGTGTCCTTTTTGGATTCCCTCTGAAGATAATGCCCTTATGGCACTAAGGTTTTGTGCAAGACCTGCAGCTCCAATGATACAGGATAATTCACGGGCTGATTTTACACCTAGAATTTTTACACATGTCTTTATCATTGGATGTATGTTTATGATTCCACCAACTATTCCTACTGACATTGGCACTTCGATCTCCCCAACTAGATTTCCATCCTTGTTCTTTTTCCATTTTGTAAGAGATGTGTATTTACCATGTCTTGATGCATATGCATGAGCTGCAGCTTCGATTGCTCTTGTATCTTGTCCAGTAGAATTTGCAACTGCTATTATTCCATTCATTATTCCTTTATTGTGGGTAACGGCTCTGTAAGGATCATTTGCAGCAAATTCATAAGCCCAGATTATGTTATTTACGATATCTTCTCCACCCAAATCTTCTTTGTCAAATATAGCTGTACCCTTTACTAATCTTTTTGTAGAATAATTAGATAATATTTTTAAAATTACTCTTCCGCCAGTTATTTTCTCAATTAGTGGTGCAACTGCTTCACACATTGTATTTGTTACATTAGCTCCCATTGCATCACCTACATCTATTAGCATCTCAACTACAAGCATATGACCTGATTCCGTTATGACTTCTTTACATGAAATTGTTTTTGCACCTTTTCCCATTTTTGATAGAGTTTTGCTTTTAGAATTTGCAAGAACAATAATCTCTTCAGACTTTGCCATTATTTTAGAGGCGCCAGATTTTACATCAACATCAACAACTTGAATTTGACCAATGCTGTACGAATCATCAGCTTCCATCGTAAAGCCACCATGTTTTCTTGCAATCTTGGCTGCTTTTGATGCTGCTGCAATAACTGATGGTTCTTCTATTACCATCGGAATGAGATAGTCCTTTCCATTTATTTTGAAATTTGTTGCTATTCCAAGTGGATATGATATGGTTCCAATCGCATTTTCAACCATGTTGTTTGCTTGATCAAAAGTAATGCCCCCCTCATTTTTTAGAATCTGGATGTCTTCTTTTGAAAGATTAGAGAAAGATTCGAGTACCTTTAGTTTCTCATCTCTTGTCTTTTCATGAAATTTTGGAATTGGTGAATCAGTCAATTTACTTGACAATCCTCAATAGTTTATCGTCTTTGCTGTCTGGAAATCCTTGTCCATCTGTGTTTCCTGTAAGTATGTACAGATAGTCATCAGGTCCTACTCCAACCTCACGGATTCGTCCCAGTCCATCTAGTATGATCTTTTGTGATGTTATATTGCCATTAGAAATAGGAAGTTGGTACAAAATATTGCCTCGAAGAGTAGCTAGTATGAGACTATTTTTGAGATCAAGTTTTCCTGAACCATAATATGCAATTCCGGAAGGCTCTATGCTAATATTATAACAATTGAGCGCAGATTGATATTGTGTCGAGCCAGAACATTCCTGGTTTGGCCAACCATAGTTTTTGCCTTTTTCGATGAGGTTAATTTCATCATTTTTTGTTGGTCCCTCTTCAGTCTCGTAAAGATTTCCTTTATCATCCCATGCCAACCCTTGCGGATTTCTGTGACCAAGTGAATAAACTGGTGAATTTGGATCAGGATTATCACTTGGGATAGAGCCGTCATCATTTAATCGTAATATCTTTCCAGCAAGCGAGGTTAGGTCTTGGGCAGAATTTTGATCAGTTGCGTCACCTGTACCTATGTAGAGTTTTTTATCTGGACCAAATTTGATTACACCACCATCATCAAATTCTGCACCTGGAATTTTATCAAGTATCACCTTTGCGTCAACGATTTTGTCATTAGATTCTGTAATTCGCAGTACTTTGTTCCACATCTTGTCTCCCTCTTTGTACGTATAGTAAACATACATGAAATGATTTTGTGCAAAATCTGGATGCGTTGTTACTCCAAGAAGACCTGCATCTGATATATCAGCAACTCGAAAATCAGCCACAGATTCGTTCACAAGTGTGCCATTGTCTACAACTCGTAACCTTCCAACTTTTTCAGTAAAAAAGATTTTTCCATCACCAAATGTTAATGCCCACGGTTTTTGCAAATTTGTTGCAACAATTTGTACTGCATCAGTTCCCGAAGAACTAGTAGTTGGTTTTGGGATTACAATGGAACCCGATGGTGAGGTGATAATCAAGATGGAAGCTGCAACTGCAGCAGCTATTGCGATTATTCTAGTTTTTTTATCCACGATACAAAGACTTTGGAAATCCTATTAATTATTTCTAAATTCTTTTAAAGAGTATATATCACCCTTGAGACTTTTCTCCACTTAGCGGGGTGGGGAAGTCAGACTAAGGGGCTAAGTCATCCCGGCGGGCTCATAATCAATACCGATGAGATACCCGCAAGTCAGTAGTTCAAATCTACTCCCCGCTATCTTCAAGACAACTTTAATTTGCTTTAGAAAACCATCTTTTAGAATTATAAAATTTCATGTTTGTATTGATTTTACCAATTCTTTGCATGGGACGCGTAAGATGTCTGTGTGCAGAAACCACCGGTAGATAGAATTGTTTTCTGATTTGTCTTGGAATCTCTTGTTTTACTTTGGTCAAACCAGTATTTCCACATTTTGAGCACTGATATCCTTGGTTTTTGCCCTTTGACTTCATGCGCTTGTTACATTTTGTACAAATTGGATTTGTTACAATCACATGTTTTTGAAGGTCAAGTATCTCAAGAAATTCTACATTTAGAACTTGATCATGTTTTTTTGATGATTTTCTTATGCCTCCACCAACTTTTATCAAATCTCCTTCCATCAATTTTTCTGCAATAGTAGCAAGTCTGGTTGGTTTGTACACAGCACATTTTATTGTAATTTCATTCTTAGATATAGAAAAAAATACATGCCCACCAAGAACTGTTTTAGGTTTTGTAGATACTTTGCCAATTACATAACCAGAAGAAAATGGTTTTAGTTTTCGGATATCAAGTTCATTTTGTAAATGATCACCTGTACCTTGGTTTGAGCGAAATACCATATAACCAGAGAATTTTTCTTTTGATTTTACAAGAGATGCACCCTTGATTACAGCATCAGGATCTTCACCACGTACGCCAAAGAGCACCGGATCAGGACCATGTGGTGCAATTAAGATTCTATTCTTTGACTCGTCAAAACTGTTGAATGTTTTGGGGAATGTTATTTCTTGCATTTTTTGTACACTGGCTTTGAGAATTTCTCTTTTTTTTCCTAGATTTGTTTTATCCCGATATGAGATTAATTCAAAAGTATGATCCCTGAAATCATATCCTATTGCACCTATTGCACCGATTAGTCCTTGGCCATTTCCAAGATGATATGTTTCAAGTCCATTGTCTTGTATGAATTTTTTTACTTCTTTTCTGCTCACTAGACGATATAGTGCCATCTTTCCAAATTTAGCAAAATTTTCTGGAATATCTTTGTGTTCATAAAAAACTAACCCTGGGTTTGCACCATCTTGCACAGCAGAATACTTTTGAATATACTTGACAATGTTTTTTTTAATCAACTCAGGCTTTGTAGTCTTGAGTTTTAATGCAACAGCTCCATTTCCTCGGGTTTTCCATGGTACGTTTGGATTGAATCGAATTAGATATGGATAATCAAGAAACTTGACTTTTTCTTTTTTTAGATATTCTACCACCTTGTAAGCAAGAAAAGTGGTACACATTCCTTTTCTGGAATCAGTATCATCAAAGCCAATATGGAGAATTGATGCTTCTTTCATTCGATTACAGTCATGGTAAGGGTTGCACGTACATTTTTGAGTTGCCTTATGTTGTTTGAGATGGTTTTCTTTAGGGTTTCATTGTCTGGTGCCTCTACTTTTACCACTAGATCGTATGCGCCATAGAGGACATAGGTGTATTTCACACTTGGCATATTTTTTAACTGGTTTAATAGTTCAGTTTCTGCTCCCAACTCTGCATTTATCAGCACAAAGGCAATAGGCATTAGTTTGGTCTTAAAAATGAGCGATATTAAATATTGTGGCCGGTTCGTTTGATTTAAATTTAAAAAACAATTGTCGATAGCGATTGATAGTAATAGACGAGAAAAAGATTTTCGAAGAGATAGAAAAAAGAAAACCAGTTTCAGTGGCATTAAATGGTCCTGATGGAATAATACCAAAGATCCAAGAGACAGCCTCAAGAATAATGGCAAGGGCTGGAATTCCTGCATATGTACTGGCAGATAGCTGTTTTGGAACATGTGATCTTAACTCAAATGGTGCCAAAGTGCTAGGAGCAGAGATTCTGTTTCACATAGGGCATACCATCAACTCAACGAGTTTTGGTGACAACATAATTCTCATAAACGCTTTTGATGACATGCCATTTGAAAACATTGCAAGAAAATGCGCAGCGGAGATGAAGGAAAAGACAATCTCGCTTGTTACAGATAGTCAGCACCTACATGAAATTGACAAGGTAAAAAAAATATTTGAAGAAAATGGGATTACAGTAAAAATTGGAAAAGGAAAGGGTCAGCTAAACGATGGACAGGTGTTTGGATGTGAATTTTATCCAGTTGCTGAGACCAAGAATATAGTTGAGGCAAATGTGTTTCTAGGACAGAGTAATTTCCATGCAGCAGGGGTTGCCTTGTCTACCAACCTACCAACATACGTGCTTGATCCATACTTCAATGAGGTCAGAGAGGTTACCGAATTTGCAAGAACATTACAGAAAAAGGCAATATTGACAGTTTACAAGGCTGCAGAAGCAGAGACATTTGGAATAATTATTGGATTAAAAGAAGGCCAATTTTCAAAAGTTACTGCACTCAAGTTCAAAAAGGAATTGGAAAATATTGGAAAGAAAGTTCAGCTCTTTGCCATAACAGATATTTCAGATGACAAATTGCGAAACCTCAAGGGAATTGATGCCTTTATTCAGGTTGCATGCCCAAGAATATCAACTGATAATCATTTTCACAAGCCGGTCTT
>JAJPEA010000138.1 GCA_023252335.1 Nitrosotalea sp. | reverse complement strand
TACTCTCACAGGGTCGATATGCTCTATTGTAGGGCCTGCGGTGATGAGCACCTTTTTCCCCTTGAGGGCAGGTGAGAGGCCAAATTTTTGCAATATCATATCAAGTATCTCTTCGGGCTCTGCAGCCTTTGCCTTGCCCTCGATAAATTTTGGAGAAATAAAATCAACCTTTTTTTTCAAAAACTCGATATTTTTTACTACAGCAGGATTTTCATACATTGCCTGGTGCATTGCAAGCGCTATTACAATTGGGATCTTAGAGCCAAGACCAACACTTAGCACTGTAGATATAGGAGTGTCATCAATTCCATTTGCAAGTTTGCCAAGCGTATTTGCAGTGCATGGATAGACTACAATAACATCTGACTGTTTATAGTCTGCAACCTTGATGTGTTCCAGATCTCCTGTAAGTTTTGTAATCACCTGGTTTCCAGTTGCCCACTTGAAGTAGCTTGGCTGTATCAGATCCGTTGCAGCCTTGCTTGCAACACAGATGACATTTGCACCATGTCGCATAAGCAACCTTGCAAGCTCAATTGACTTGTATGCCGCAACACTTCCTGATATGCATAAAATAATTTTTTTTCCCGCAAGCCCAGTACCGTCCGAGCCAACTATATCAAAAGATGGATGTCTATCAACCAATTTCTTTTTCCAACTTTTCAAGTTCTAATTTGTCCATTGAAAAAGAATGTTCTGGTCCTGGAAACTTGCCTGACACTACATCACCCTTGTAAGACTCGACAGCTTTTACAATCTCAGAAGACAATTCAAGATATCTTTTTGCAAACTTGGGTTTTATTTTTTCATACATGCCCAAGACATCGTGTACAACCAGCACCTGCCCGTCGCAGTCAGGTCCAGAACCAATTCCTATTGTAGGAATACTAATTGTACCTGAAATAATTTTTGATGTTTCTCTTGTTACCATCTCTAGTGCGATACTAAACACACCGGCTTTTTCTAGTGCCTTGGCAGAGTCAAGCAATTTTACAGCAGCATCTCTTGTCTTTGCCTGGACCTTGTATCCCTCCTGAAGTGTAGTGGTTTGAGGCTGGAATCCAATGTGTCCCATCACTGGTATGCCAATTTCTACAATTGCATGTACGGTATCTTTGATCTCAACACCGCCTTCTAGTTTTACAGCATCAGCACCTGATTTTACCAGTCTGCCGGCATTTTCAATTGCTTGAGATTTGCTTGACTGGTATGACATGAATGGCATGTCTGCAACAACCAATGCATTCTGTCGTCCCCTTGCAACTGCCTCTGTAAAAAGACACATCTGATCCATTGTAACAGGTATTGTATTGTCGTATCCTAGCATCACCATTCCGGCACTGTCTCCTACAAGCAACATGTCAACTCCTGCCTTGTCGCAAAGCTGCGATGTGGTATAGTCATACGCAGTGATTACCGTAATTTTTCTAGAATTTTTCATTGATAAAATATCTCTGACAGACTTAGGCATTTGCAATCTTCCTGAGATTTTTTCGTATGATTAGAATGGATTTTTTCAAGTTCTTCTTGTTGTCAAATTTTGATTTCTTTTCTAGATCTTTTTTTGATAATTTCTTACAAACGTCAACGAGTATCTTCATTCCCCGAATTACGTTATCAACAATGGTAATGTCTGCAGTCTGTGCAGTGCGTGACATTGGGTTCAAGTCAAAGGTAATGATATCTTTTCCAAATTTCTTTAGTGCAATTGTCCTGTCGCCGTCTTCTAGTGGTACCAGTACAACATCTGCAGAAAATATTCCCCGCTTGTCCACAACTCTTCTTGCACTGTCTAGTTTTGGAATCCTCTTTGCAAATTTAGGGTCAATTCCTAGTACCTCCTTTGCACCATTTTTCTTTAATACTTGGGAGATGGCTCTTTTTCTCTTCTCGCTTGCATAAAACAAGTTTACCTCAATTTTTGCACCAGTTACCTTTGATAGTTCCACAATCTCCTTTGCACAGAGGGCAGCCAAGTTACCATTTACCGATATTACAGGCAATTTAGCCACAAGTAAAGCCCTTGCAGCAGCCTTGATTGCCTTGTGAGATGTCTTTGTAGTCTTTTCACCTATGAGATAGTCAAACATCTCACCTCTCCCATGGGCCAAGAGGCCTTCTTCTACAACCAAGCCTTCTCTGAACCCTTGGACAAGTTTTTCCCGGATGTAAAGAGATGTGGCCCTTGGATGTGTCTTTGGAATCAACACTAGGAGACTCTAGCTCCGCTCTTGTCTATCTCTGTCTTGATTATCATTCCGTCATATTTTTTTAAAATTTTCACCACATCTTGTTCCATTGTCTTTGGCACAAGTGTAAATACTGTCTCCCCAAACATTGCAACACCTGACTTGAATCCATTTTGGGCCAAGTCATCAATTACTTGCTGCATCTGTATTGTGATTACATTAACATATCTTGCAAACTCTAGTGACATGTCCAAAAATTCCATCTGATCTCTTGACTTTAATAATTTTGTAACCATTTTTCCACCAAGACCATTAATCTTTGAGAGCTCAGTCTTGATGAACTGTTTTGTTGATATTGGAGAAAAACAAATCACAATTGCAGAATAGTCCGTGTGGATCTTTTGCAGGCTGCCAATTCCTGGAGCACCATGTTTTGTTCTTATCTCAAAACCGCCATGATATGATGACAGTACAGTCCCAAGTCCTGTCTTGCAGTGGATCTCTGCATTGTGTGCAATCTGTCCTATCCTTGTCCTGGACAGGTTTGTTCCAAGTGCCTTGTTTAACGCAAAGGCCAAGCTTAGTGCAACAGCGCCACTGGAACCAAGGCCATATCCAACAGGAATTGTGGTACTGTGCTCAATTTCTAAAAAATAATTTTCCTTTACAATTTTAAAAAATTCCTTGACTACAAATTCTGAAACCTGTGTGTTATCAGACTGGAATCCTGTAACTGTGATTTTAAACCCAGGCTTGTTAGCGCTTGTAACCTTGACCTTTGTTGTAACTCCCTCTTTGATGCAAAATCCTGCACCAATTGACCCCTTGTACTCTGGCTCTCTTGGCTCTACTTCGGCCTTGAAAAATCCCGTGATATGACCTGGCGCAAAGGCTACTGCCTGCATGTTTAGCTTAAACTTGCCAGAAAATATAAAAATGATCATTAAATTATATAAATTAGTATAAATTGACTAAAT
>JAJPEA010000041.1 GCA_023252335.1 Nitrosotalea sp. | reverse complement strand
TACAATAATAATTCTAGCCAATATAGCCAGGATCTGCATCTTGTAATGCCTTTGCTTTTTTTATCAACTCATCCATAGGAACCAATGTAGTGACTACTCTTTTTTCAATAACCTGTATCTGATCACGCATTTGTTCTTGTGTTGCCCTTTGATCAATCATTTCAGATATTTTTTTAATTATTTGGATACTTGCTATAGTCATACCAGCTTCACTGTCCATGAATGCAAATATGAATCTCAATGCACTAAAAATGACTGGTATATGCGGATCTGATGTGCCATCGTCAGAAAAACCATCGGTTAGTTTTCTTATTTTTGTAATTTGTTCGTGATAGTATTCATAGTATTTTTCCATAGTATCTAATGGCGGATTTGTTTTAATCATTCATGGATTTTACTAGACATGAAATAAAAATAGTCGATTGCACTGTTTGTTGACTAGAGTTTAACATCATATCAATTCCCTTGTTTTTACCTGACCCAGTGGAAAAAATCAGACAGTGTATTTTCTTTATAATTTGAGTAACATAGTTAATCGAGTCTTTTATACGATAAAAACCAATTAGGTATGGAACCGTGGATGTGTCTTTCTAGTGTACGATCACACCATTCACTACGACACAAGTCCCTAATATCCACGGTTTCATTGCGTTTGTTTTATGACAGTGCTATAAAGTTCTAAGACAGATCAGGTGCAGAAAATCAATTATTTTATAACATGGATATAGATTTTTAAAATTCTACTTTCTTCTTCGTTGGCCTGGTTTGTTTTGGCCTGGAACTCTTTTTAGGACAAATCTTTTTCTAAAATTATCCTTGTTTCGTGTAATGGATATTGTTCCATGTCTTTCTCTTGATGGAACTTTGGGAGTTTGTCCTCTTACTTTACCCGCTTTGGTAAGCGATCCGTGAGTTGGCACGAATAAAGTTTCATTTTAATTCAATTTATGTATTTGGTTTTAAGAAAAAATCTACCAGTATTTTGTCTTGATTGTTTCAATTACTCTCTCGTGTTCGGGACCTTTTCTTCTTGCATATTTTTCCATTGCAGTCAATGGAACACCACCTAGTGCTCTTGCAAGACCTGTGAATGCCTTTTTCTTTAGAGTATTGTTGCTTCCGGTTTTGTCCATGAATTTCTGAATTCCATACTTGAAGTTGTGCTGCCATGTCTTGTACATGACACCAAGTTGTGGTGCAGTCAATTCATTTCCAATGTCAAAGAACTCTGACTTTTCAAGCAATCCAATTGGGACAAATGTAAGTGGTGTCACAGTAAACTGGGATTCTGGTTGTTCTCTTTCTAGTTCATTGATCAGTCGTATTGTATCCCATCCATCTTCTTCTGTTTCTGCATTGTCAAGACCCATGATTAGTGTAAATGCAGGAATCCAGTGATTCTCGTTTAGTGTCTTTACCCCTTCTTTTACAACCCAGTGCCATTCCTCTGGCTTGTATGGAGAGAGTTTTCTATCAGCATATTTTCCAATCAATCTCAAGCTTCCTGTCTCAAATCCACATTGGACTCCAGTCTTGTTGTTAGGACCAGACTTGATTATCTTGGATAGATTTGGAAGTAATTTTTCATCAGCAATTGCACCAGCCAAGGTACCGTGAGTTGGATTGGTGTGTTCAATTCCACATGACATGACTGCCTTGAAGAGCTCCTCTAATGCATCTCTGTTTGGAGCCATGTTCTTTGTCTTTCTTGGATCAAGGCCATAGACAAAGATGTCATCACTGTGGAGCCATGCGTTACGCTGTCCACCTTTCTTTATGTTTACCTCAATCTCTTGTTTTACTTTTTCAGGTGAATAGTATCTCAATGGTCGTAGTGTAACATCGCAAAACTTGCAACCTCTTCCACATCCCCTCATGACTTCTACCATTCCATGCATGCTTGGCTCTACAATGTTTGGTATACTGTCAACATCGGGCTCATCCCAATAGTGGATAAATCTTCCATGGAATTTTTCCTCATCTTTTCCAAATTCTTTTACTTCAACTTTGAAATCACTTTTTACAAATGGATTCATGTTTTCAAATTCTCCAGCAATTAATTTATTGAAAAACTCTCCAGCATGTCCGTCAATTTCTGGTGCAATGCCACCAAGTTCTCCTTCTAGTACTGCATACAATCCATATTCTTGGATCTTCTTTGGATCATAGTTATACTGCCAAGTTCCAGAAGCGCCAGCAATTACTTTGGCATGACTTCCGTTTTTCTTTTTTGCAGCATTTATCTTCATGTGCAAGTCGCGATTGTAAAATTCATCATATGATGTCTGTTTTCTACCATAAGTAAATGTCATAGTTACAGGACCCATTCCAAGAGGATCCATCTCATATGTTCCAACCACTTCGGTTTCAGGGCCAATGAACTTGTCTACATGATCAGGGTGTGCCACCACAACTTCTTCTCTCTTGTATCCGTCTCGAAGAAGTGCGGCTTCCACTTTTCTTAATCCATATGGAGCATAATTTGCAACACCATTTTTTTGACCTATAGGATTGCAGATAAAATCAAAGAGAACTTTGGGAGTCACTTGATCTTTTAGAATGTAATACCAGAAACTGTTTTTTGGTCTATGTGGATCCACCGCTGGAGCGCAACCAAAGAAGGTTGCAAGCGATATCCCACGATAAGGAGACATCAATGTACGATCTGCAGTTAATACAATCTTGGCCAATTTTCAATTTGGATGGATTTTTATAGCATTTTAAGCTTTCCGGCATTTCCATTTTCTAATAATTATCTAGTATGCCTGATTTGTTCCTGTGAGTATACCCGAACTCTTTGTTTGCAAGCAGAGTTTGTCCATCAAAGACAGTTCCATCCTTGCATGCCATCACATCACCAAAGCAGCAACTACCACAAATTCCAATTCCACACTTCATCATTCTTTCAATGCTTGCCTCAACATGGGTCTTGTGTAAAGATGCAATCTGGACAACTTTGTGCATCATTTTTTCAGGGCCGCACGTATACACTGCATCAAACTTGCTTTCAGAGAACAACTTTTCCATCACATCTGTCACAAGGCCCTTTTGGCCATAGCTTCCATCTTCTGTAACAACAATCACTTTGTGTTTGGTGCCTTCAAGCAGTTTGTTTCCAAGTGTTTCAAAAAAGACTTCGGATTTTGTCTTTGCGCCCATGATAATTGTTACATCATCGGTTTTCTTGAGAAATGTAACCAATCTTATCAGAGGAACAAGTCCAGTTCCTCCACCAACTAAGAGTAGCTTGCCTTGCTGCACAGTAAACGAATTTCCATATGGCCCTCTGATACCTATCTGGTCTCCAACTTTCTTTGAGAACAACTCTGTAGTGGCAAGTCCATGTTTTCTTACGGTAAATGCCGCCTTGCCATTTTCTTGTGATATCATTACACTCATCGGGATTTCATTTACTCCAGGTATCCACACCATGGCAAATTGTCCTGGAAGAACTTGAGATAGTATTTGGTCTGAGAAAAATAAAGTACGTACAGTCGGGGTTTCATCAACCACTTTATCTATTGTTACAATCTTTGGAGTATCAAAACTTTTTTGCAAGTCCAACCATCTCACCTAGTTTTTTAAAGTTCTTTTTTTCCATATACTTTGATATTCCATTGTTTATCTCAGAGAAGACCCCAGTCCACTTGTCCCCAACAGCACTACCAATCTGTACAGCACTTGATCCTGCAAGTAAAAATTCTATTGCATCTTCCCAACTTGAGATTCCGCCACAACCAATAATTGGTATATCAAACTTGGATGAAATTTCATATACACATCTTACCGCAACTGGTTTTATTGCAGGCCCAGACAGTCCGCCAATTTTGTGACTCAAAATAGGTCTTGCTGTTTCTACATCAATTGCCATCGCACGCAATGTGTTTATCGCAGTGATACCATCAATTCCACTTTCACATGCAGTTTTCACAGTCTCCAAATAATCTGAAGAGCCAAGACCAACTTTTGCAAGCACTGGCACCTTTGATTCTTTTTTTACAGATTTTATTATTGCGTGAACAAGTTCAGGATCGTCACCCACTTCGAGTCCAACTTTTTCAACATGAGGGCATGACAGGTTAAGCTCGTATCCCAAAATCTTGACATTTTCAAATTGTTTTATCATGAATGTAAAGTCCTCTGGAATCGAGCCAACAAGGCTAACAATTATTGGAACAGTTTGATTTGGCGATAACATTTTTGCAAAATATGGTGCACCAGGATTTGACAATCCAACTGCATTGAGATATCCATGTTCTAGTCCGATTATAGTTGGATTTGGATACCCATCCCATGGTTCCTTGCTCAGTGATTTTGTAACAAGCGCTCCTGCTCCTTCCTTATATAGACGGCCAAAAACGTCAAGCGATATACCAAGAATACCAGACGCAAGCATAGTGGGCCTCTCAAGTGCAATCGGACCCACATTGGTTGAGATGTCAGGACTCACTTCTAATAATAAAAAATAGTTGTCTTATAACGTTTGATATAGTTCTTGGATCTATAATGTTACATTTTTTAGTAAGCCATGGAAATGCACTCTATGCATTCTGTCATTTTAACAGAGCTTGGTATTGCAGTTTTTGATGATAACAAATGTGTAAAATCATTTCCATTTTCAAATCCAGCTACACAGTACGTGGAACTAAAAAAAGAACAAGCAAGCCTCAATGAACTAGAACATTTTCTTGCCAATTTGGGGAGCATTGTTGTTGTAAACGATTCTTCGCTTTTGAAACTTTTGAGAAAAAAATCAATAGAGGCAGACATCATGGAAGAAAAAAAGATAGAGACGATCCAGTCCTCAAAATTGCGAGTCCTTGTAGATTCAGGATTTGCAACAAATGAAGGAGACGCCAGAGGAAAATTACGAGACTTTGCACTAAGCCTTTCATCGTCTAGAGTTACAGAGATTTCTGAAAGTCCTGACTTGCACATAATCCAGGCAATCAATACACTTGATGAAACTGACAAGATGATCAACTTGCTTAGTTCCAGATTAAGAGAATGGTACGGATTACATTTTCCAGAACTTGATAACATGATAGATACTATAAGCGGATATTCAAAAATTGTCATGGCAGGAAGAAGAGACAACCTTACCCAGAATACATATCTTGAAGCAGGCTTTCCAGAAGAAAAAGCCGAGATGTTATCGCTGCTGCAAAAAAAGAGCAGGGGTGGCCAAATCTCAGACGAGAATTTTGTCATAGTTCAAAGTATTGCAAAACAGATCTTGGATCTTTTTGATCTCAGACAATCATTAGAAAAGCACATTGAATCACAAATGGAGTTGATTGCACCAAACATTTCAGTCATACTTGGCTCTGCAGTAGGAGCTAGAGTACTTGCCAAAGCAGGTAGTCTAAAAAGACTTGCAACCATGCCTGCAAGTACTATCCAAGTTCTTGGCGCTGAAAAGGCGCTATTTCGAGCACTCAAGACTGGAGCACAGCCACCAAAACATGGTTTACTATTTCAACATCAACTAGTTCACGCAGCCCCACGATGGCAAAGAGGAAAAATTGCAAGAGCCATAGCTGCAAAAGCTGCAATTGGCGCCAGAGTGGATGTCTTTGGAGCAGGAAGAAATGATACACTACTTGAAAAACTCAACATACGTGTTACCGAAATAGGAGAGAAATACAAAGACCAACCAGAAAGGCCAGCATTCCAGCCACGCAGAAATGAAGAGCAGCGAGATAGACGATTCGGAGGCGGAGGAAGAAGAGACGGTGACAGGAGATTTGGCGGCGGTGGAAGAGGCGGTGGCGGAGAAAAGAGAAACGACTGGCAAAAAAGCAAGAGAAAAAAGTTTGGAAAACGAAGAAGATAACATTTTTTGGGTAAAAATTGAAGGGGAAAAGAGACTTGCAACCATAAATCTCGTACCCGGAAATCAAGTTTACAGAGAAAAGCTAGTCAAGATTGATGACGAAGAGTTTAGAGCATGGGATCCTTATCGCAGTAAACTTGGTGCTGCCATAATGAATGGTCTTGAGATTTTGCCCATCGTCAGAAAATCAACTGTTCTATATCTAGGAGTATCAACTGGAACAACTGCAAGTCATGTATCAGATATCGTTGGTCCAAGCGGAATTGTTTTTGCAGTAGAGCATTCAAGCAGAGTTGCAAGAGATTTTTTGGAGCGAGTAGCTTCGTTTAGATCAAACATTGTTCCAATTTTACAAGATGCCCGCAGTCCTAAGGAATATTTTTCAGTGTATGGTCCTGTCGATGTTGTCTATGTAGACATTGCACAACCAGACCAGACAGAGATTGCAATACTAAATTGCAAAACATATCTGAAAAAAGGCGGTTACATGATGCTAGTGATAAAAACAAGAAGTATCGATGTTACAAGAGAGCCATCACAAGTAATGCGCTCAGAGGCCAAAAAATTATCTGCCAACTTTGAGATAATCCAAGAAATAAACTTGGAACCTTACGAAGGAGACCATGGCATGATTGTAGCAAAGTACCTAGGATGAGGCATTTAACAAAACTTTGACTGGTTTCCAGCTCTTTCTGACAAATACAGGCACGTTTCCATTTTGAGATATCCATTGTTTTATGAACCGCATTGTTTTAGGGTCAGATGGATATCCACTTCCCAAATCATGACTCTTTCGTAGTTTTTCTATAGCCCTATCCCTGTTTACTTTGGCAATGATTGAAGCTGCAGAGACCACAGGATATTTTTGGTCAGCATGATGGCTTGAGATGATTTTTCCAGTCTTGGCAAGATTTGAGATATACAGACCAAATCGTTTTGGATTTACATCACACGAATCAACGTATGACGAGCCTGCCTCTAGCTTTTTTATGACTTTGGCCATATAGTCTGCCTCAAGTTGGTTTAGCAGGTTCTTACTGACACTCTTGTCTATTGTTTTTGGAGGAATTTTTGCAACACGATATCCTTCCACAAGATCTAGTATTTTGTCATATAATTTTTCTCGCAATTGAGGACTGAGTTGTTTTGAATCTTTGACGCCAATCTTAACAAGTTGTTTTATGTTTTTTCGTTCAATAGAGATTCCAGCTATTACAAGTGGACCCAAGACTGAACCTCGACCTGCGTCGTCGACTCCGCAGACTAGCATGTTTGATTTGTTCCTGTGGCAGATGTATTAAATCATTTTAGGAGTCAGGCGATCGTTTCATGATATATACAAAACATTGTAAAAAACTAACATGAAAGATCGCCATATCTTCCTTGCAGACCAGCTGCTCGTGCTATGTTAGCATTAGACTGGTCATTTTCTAGTGCAAGATGACATACTCCATTGTTGCCAGAATTATCACGTAGATTATTCGTAAACGCAATTGCAGCATTTACAGACGAATCAGGAGAGTGAGCTCGCTCAAAAAGAGCATGACCTACTGCTTCAGGTAGTGCTATCATCAAGATAACCAATATGGCAAATTTGTTGATTGTTCTTTTATTCATGGCATATCTATCGTGATGAAAGGATATATTCAAGGCGGAAAAAGTTATTACAAAAAATTTCCAGTTTGGAAGCAGATCATATTATGATATCATGTATAACGCACTCTAATTTCCGAATCGGAAATTCATATTAGTAACACGTACCAATGTAAAATCATGCTCGATGAGATAGACAAGGTAATACTCTCACATTTAGGAAGAAATGCCAGAGTTTCCTCACAAGAGATAGCCAGTACACTCCAAGGCATGGGATTTAAAATTACAGACAGGGCAGTGCGACAAAGACTTGGAAGGCTTGACAAGAACAAATCTATTCTAGGATATTCTGTCATTTTAAATCCAAATCTAGTATCAGAAAAAGTCAACAGAACAATACTTGTTAAATTCAAATTTTCAAAAAATATCCCAGATGGAATTGATAGATTAACAAGGTATCTAAACGAGTCACCCTTTTGCATCTATTCAGCAAGATTGAGTGGAGATTTTGATTGGATTTGCCACTTTGTCTTTTCGTCAATAGAGCAATATGACCTTGAAACAAACAATTTTCTAAACAGGTTTGCAGATATAATATCTGACTTTCGCTCTTACGAATCAAAGGCTACAAAATCCTCGCCGTATGTACTATTTGATGAACATGCCACTAATGAAAAAAAACTCCAAGTGTATTCCACATTAAATTCCATCAAAAAACATGACAACCTAAATGATCGACTCCAATCCATAGTGGAGAGTCTTGTAAAATATTTTAATGCCAAATTTGCGCGAATTTGGTTTTATGATAAAAAATCAAAAACATTGATTCTAAAATACAGTGCAGGCAAGTACAAGAACATAGATGGAGAATTTTCCAGAGTATCTCAAAATTCTTTGAAAATCGGTTCCATTGTAAAGACAAAGAGACCGGTGGTTTCAAATGATGTTGTACACGATCCCAGAATAAAATACCACGAGTGGGCAAAAAAGGAAAAACTCAGGTCTTTTGCAGGATACCCAATATTGTACAAGGGTACAGTTGTAGCAGTCCTAGCCATGTTCAGTGAGAAATCCCTCTCACCTAGCGATTTTGAGATTCTAGGAATATTCTCAGACCAGCTCTCAAAGGAGCTTTCAGGCTTTTTTGAGGCAAAGGACTTTCTCCTCATTTGAGGAAAAACTAGTGACTATTTCTACCAAATGTCGTGCCTACATTTCAATTTATTAAATCAATTTTGGCAAGGCAACCTATTGGAATCAGAACTTGCAGAGATAACAGAAGGAAGCACAAAGCTTTTGGTGCCAAAAGAATCATTGTCAGAAAAAGTACCTCCAAAGGAACCTGCATTTTTCAACCCAAAGGCAAGAATTAGCAGAGATTTTTCCATAATAGCATATTCAGCATTTCTTAAAAACTTCAAGGGTCCAAAGATCTTTTTAGATTCACTTGCAGGAATTGGAGCAAGAAGCATCAGAGTTGCAAATGAAATAAAATCAATAGATAAAGTAATAGTAAATGATGTCAACCAACAAGCCCTTGAAATTGGAAAAAATATTGCAAAATTAAATCAAGTTACAAACTGTGATTTTTCTGAAAATGAGGCCTGCAGATTTCTGAGTCTCCACTCTACAAGAGACGGTCGTGGTGCAATTGTAGATGTTGATCCATTTGGTTCGCCCTCGCGTTATCTTGATTGCGCAATAAGGGCCACATTTCACGGAGGACTCTTGTCAGTAACAGCTACTGACATGACCGTACTACATGGAATATTTCCAGAGGCATGTCAGCGCAAATATCACGGAACTCCGATTAGAACAATATACGGAAATGAGATAGCACTACGATTGATCATCGGATGCATGAATACTGTAGCAGGCAGGATGGACATTATGATATCGCCATTGTTTGTCCAGCACAATATGCACTATTACAAGGCCTATGTCAAGATACTTGTTAGAACAAATACCAAAAATTGTATGGGATATATTTTGCATTGCGATAATTGTGGAAACAGAAAGGTTACACATGATGTCGAGCATACATGTAACATTTGCAACTCAAAGGCAAAACTTGCAGGACCCCTCTGGACAGAGAGCCTTTATGACAAGGATTTTGTTGATTCCATGGTATCAGAAGAGAAAAACTTGACAGTTGACAAGTCTTGTAAAATGTTTCTTGAAAAGTGCCAAGAAGAGATAGGCATGCCACCCACATATTTTACTCTAGATGAGATTGGACACAGAAAACAGTCTGCTCCACCATCTCTTACGAAGATAATAGAAAAACTCAAAGAGACAGGCAAAAGGGCTACAAGAACGAGCATGAATCCCACAGGATTCAAGACAGATGCTACTATAGATGAAATTTTATCCCTAGTTTAATTTCCAAGATATCCCAAGCAGACATAATACAACTCACTGCTTGATTTTCGGCTTGCTTGAGGTTTTCTCAATTGTACTTTGGCAAACTTTTTTCTGATATAATCTCTAAACTCGATTGAATACTGTCCATCAAAGACCTTGAACAGTGCATTGCCTTTTTTTGCCAACACTTGGTCTATTATCTTGCTTGCAGCATAGTTGAGCGAGATTTGTCTAGAGTGGTCTACATCCCACATTCCAGTAACTGTAGGGGATAGGTCACATATGACAGCGTTTACTTTGCCTCCAAAATATTCGAAAACTTGTTCTACAATAGATTCATCTTCAATATCTCCTCTGATAAAATGAACTTCTGGAATTTCTTCAACGTATGATTTGTCAATGCCCATGACTTGTCCCCTGTTTCCTGCAAGTTCATGTGCAACTTGGCTCCATCCACCAGGAGAGCAACCCAAATCCAAGACAGAAAATCCAGGACCAATTATTCTGTATGATGTGTTTAGTTCTTTTAGTTTGTATGCAGCTCTACTTCGATATCCTTGCTTGTGTGCTAGTTTTCTATACAAGTCACGCCTTGCATCGATTAGTTTCATTTCTTTGCCTTTTTAGTAGAAAGCTCCGTCAATACCCATTGTTCAATCAAAGGACAAGTCCTCGGACTAATTTCTCCCTCAAGTGTACACTTGGATTCTACAGGACATATCAAACAAGGAGCAGATTCTATTGATTGTGTTGTTACCGGTACATGTGCAATCTTTAGCTTGTAAGTCCAACGTCCGTTTTCAAGAATTTTTTCTCTTTTTACCAAGTGCTGTCTTTCAAGTTTTAGTGCAAGTCTAGATCCATCTCTGCTTGAGAGTTTGAGTTTTTTCCAGAGTTCACTTTGGAACATGCCGTTGTCGCCACGTTTTGCAACCAAGCCCAAGACAGTTGTCTTTAATTTTTCCATGTCAAGGCCTTCTATCTGGAAATTTTCTATCTCTTTTTCATCAATTGCTTCAAGTTCTTCTTCTGAGAGTTCGGTCTCCTTTTTCTTGTCGTCTTTGGACTTTTTCTTTTCTAGATTGTCAGATTCTGCTTTCTTGCCAACCTTTGGTAGTTCTTTTTTCTTTTCTGCTTTGGCTACGTCCTTCTTATCCTCAGCCTTTTTGATTGATTTTTTTTCTTTTTTAGCCATAACTAATCACTAAACTATAACATGACTCCAGTTCTTACTATCACTCGTGCAATATAATAACATATAATTTTCTTATTGTACCCTAATGTTGGCCATCACACTAATGCTGTTTTGATTGGTCTTGTCTTTCATTTCTGCCATAATCTGATATATACCTGGTTTGTCGATCACAGGCGAAAAGGTATCCTGAATTGGTAGAGAAGAATTGGTTTGTGCAAAGCATTGTGTAAAGTAAGCATGTTGAACAATTACTTGTTTTGGAGACGTGTTTGGATCGTATATTGTCATGTACAAGTCACCGCAATCAAATGAAGTGTCATTTACCATTACGCTAAAGTTCAAGGGTGTTGATACGGTATAGTTACTGACAAGATTGACAAGTCTGATTTGTTTATCACCTTGTTGTTGTCCGATATCTGATTTAACTTTGAATTGCCACAGATTTAATTGTCTATCAGGCTGTCCCAAAACATCAGACAACACATATCCTCCAAAAATCAATGATACAATTACAGGAAAGACAAAAACAACATAAGCAATTTTTTTTACTGCCAATTACGATATAATCGCTCTAGTTCCCATATATCTATTTGGTCGAAAAAGATTCAAGTAACAAATTTGACGAATAAGTTAAATCACAGCCAAGCCAATAGCCGCTAGATGCGACTTAGAAAATTTAGAGTTCAGGGTTATCGTTGCATTCATGATTCAGGTGAAATCAAAGTTGGTGATCTTGCAGCATTTGTTGGAAGAAATGAAAGTGGAAAAACTACAATTTTAGAAGCTCTTACGTTACTTAACAAGGATACAAAACTTTCTGAATTAGATTTGTGTGACGAAATGAATGAGGAACTCAAATCAGAGGTAAGATTAGCAGAGGGAGAGTTTGTTCTAAGTGAGAAAGAGACTGCATTAATTCGAGAAAAATTTTCAAATCTTGCAGACATAAGAAAGATGAAGATCTACAGGACAAACAAGCATCCTAGAGTACAATATGACTTTGGTGACATAAAAATAAGCGGTGAGGCAAGCAAAAGACTCAACTCTTGGGAAAATTTTGTAGAAAGAATCAAGTCTTTTGTAGAAGCCATGCCAAACCCCATACGAATCAGGATTGATACCAAGTTTCTAAGTGCCCCAGCTCCACGAACTCGCGAAGTCTTCATGGATATGATGGCTGAATTTAACAATAACATTTACCTGCTTGCATCACAGGAACCAAAGATAATTTCAGAATGGAAAGAAATCTACCAAGATTTAGAAACCACATTTGATAACATGCTAATAGGAACAAACGAACGTTCCGCTCTAGACAATTTCATAGAGGAGAAACTACATCCAAGATTTGTCTATTTTTCGGACTACAAAAAAATACTTGGAAATATTGATCTTGAAGAATTTGTCAGAGAGACAAAAGGTATCAGATCAAAGGGATTAGAATATGTTGAAGAGTTTGACAAGGCAGAGACTGTAAATAATTTATTTTATCTAGCAGAGCTTGACGCCCAAAAGCTAGAAGAAGTCCAGAATAGTCCATCAAGATTGATAAAATTATTACATACTGCAAGCAGAAGGCTAAGTGAAAAACTCAACCCTGCGTGGAAGGGAGACCCCATCCATGTAGAACTGAGATGGAACCCAGGAAACGTATTGAGTGTAGTCATATCAGATGTACACAGGGATGGCACGGTAACAAACACAGGATTACTCAACAGAAGAGCAGAGGGATTCAAGTGGACTTTTTCATTTATTGTAAACTTTGCAGCAGAGACACAAAAGGCAGAACTAAAGGAAGCAATACTTTTGCTTGACGAGCCTGCAAGAAATCTCCATCCTGCACAACAGAGAGGAATTTCAGATTTGCTAAAAGGCCTTGCAGGTTCCAACCAAATATTGTATGCAACCCACTCGCCTTTCATGATATTTGATTATACGCAAGGAAATCTGTTGGTAGTCGAACTTGACAAGAGAAAACACCTAAGTAAGATCTATTATGATTATTGGAATGCAGACGATCAAACTCTAATTCCAATATTATATGGTCTGTCAAGAGGTCTTGTGGAATCAATAGTGGATAAACAAATTGGCTTTAACTCTAGGCCTGTAATAATAGTTGAAACCATGTCAGATTGCATGTATCTAAATGCATTTGACAGATTCCTAAAAGATCCAAACCTTTCCATGAATCCACTTAACATAGTTGCTGCATACAACAAGAATTCAGTCATGTCACTTGCAATATTTTATAAAAATCATGGATATGACACTTTTATCTTATTGGACAATACTGAAGAATCAAGAAAGATTTCTTCAGAGCTACAATCTAACGAATTTAAATCAGTACAAATGGTCTTTTTTGAACTTGCAGGACAACCCAAATTGTACATCGAAGATCTTGTGATGGAAGAAGATTATCTTTATGCTGTAAACCAAACTTA
>JAJPEA010000003.1 GCA_023252335.1 Nitrosotalea sp. | reverse complement strand
CTGTCTTGAATAGTCCTCCTTGGCCTACTTTTACTGCTAATGCGTTAATTGATGACGTAACAGGTAACTATGTGACATGCATAGTCTCATACAATCACATGTCTGATTTATAGAATTTTTAAATTATTGGAGAGTTTTACATATCGTTTTAACTTATACAATAATTTACCATGTGATAAAATGATAAAGTAACATTTTTGTTCATTTTCACGTCTTGCTCTGCTTGTTGGATGATTTGGTTTTTTTACCCAAAATATGTGTACTTCACTACAAAGTGCTTTCAAATAATTAGGCACATCAGTAAATAAATTTGAGAAATCTTAATTTATTGATTAATGTAGATTTCCAATCATTAACAATGTCTTTTGATGTAAATAATATTAGAATTGTCTTGGCATTACTAATGCTAGGAATTGCATCATATACTGATATCAAAAAGAGAGAGGTTGATGATAGACTGTGGATGATCTTTGGTGGGGTGGCAGTTGTCCTTTTGTTTATTACACCAAATGTGGTTGGTTCTCTTACTACCATTGGAATCTCATTAATAATTGCGCCTGTTGCATTATTTGTTTGGCGTATTGGTTTTTTTGGGGGAGCAGATGCTTTTGCATTGATTGTCCTATCTGCACTTGTTCCTGAATCTACATTTTCTGTTTCTCCAGTTCATCCATTTACTACGTTGATTAATACAGTGATACTTTCAATAACTCCTGTTCTAGTCAATGTGACACGAAATATTTTTGCAATATTGCGACATGAAGATATTTTCAAGGGCTTTGAAACTGAAACTAGAAAAAGCAAGATAATTGCCATGTTTGTGGGACATCGTTCGAAAAATCCGAAATTTAGTTTTTCAATTGAAAAAAGAGAAGGAAACTCACGCAAGTTGGATTTTGCATTAAAGAATGCTGATAATGAAGAGTTTTGTTCTTCTGCAGATACATGGGTTACACCTGGAATTCCATACATGATCTATATTTTTGGGGGATTTGTTATCCAACTGGTTTATGGTGATGTTATCTTTAATGTTATCAAGATTATGCATTAATGTTTTTGAGACATCTTTTGGATTTTCTGATCTAAGGTTTATTAGTTGTAAAAAAAACGATTAGGTATGAATCTAAAGGTTGCAATTGTAATGTCCGCGATATCCATAGTGATGCTTTGCATTTATGGTGCGGACGTAATTGTGGCCAACGGCAATAAAATGGGATTTCTTCCAATTGATGTATCCGTTAGAGGATCAATTTTTGGAATAATACCGTCAGTGATGTTGATAGTCTCTTTTTTCATAACTAGAAAAGAGCCTTCTAAAAAACTAGGCATACTGATATTGATTGGAGGTGCTTTGATACTTGCAGGTACTGGAATAATTCTTGCAATGCAGAGCGGTCAGTCTCAAGATTCTAGAGGTATGCGTGAGATGGGGGCTGTTTTAGGCATAGGTGTCATAATTGCCATCCTGGGCATAATTAAAATACGAAAATCATAGATTTACCATCTTGAATGCTGGGTAGAGTGTACAATCAAAGAAATACTCAAAGATGAGTCCATGTTACCTTATTCACGTGGTAAGCTGTTCTAAATGCGGTCAGGATGTAAGTAAGGTATACGATTGTGAGCATACAAATGATCAAGATTATTGTGTAGAATGCTATACTGAATTACACTATTATCTCACTGAGAAAAAACTTGATGACTCTTGAATTCTTCAGAACTAGAAGTTTTCCAAATCTTTTAATTCAAATTGAAAAATTCCTAATCTATGAAAGCGATACTTCTTTCCGGAGGGTTTGGTAAGCGGCTCAAACCGTTGACAGATTATCTTCCAAAACCTTTGATACCGATTTGTAATTATCCAATCATCGAGTGGCAAATACGTTACTTTAAAAAATTTGCAATCAACGACATCATAGTATGTGCTGGCTATAAAGCAGATCAAGTGATAAAACATCTAGAAAATAAAAACCTCGGAGTAAATATGGAGTATTCCATTGAAACTGAACCTCTTGGAACAGCTGGTGCCATAAAAAAAGCAAGCAAGCATATTGATACTGGAGATTTTTTTGTCATAAACGGTGACATATTGACAGATATTGATTTGAAAAAATTACAAACTCAAACAAATTCTGTTGCAGTGATACCACTTAGAACATCATTTGGAATCGTTCGTCTTGATGGGGAAAAGGTTGAGAGATTTGAAGAAAAACCTGAGATGCTTGATTACTGGATGAATGCCGGTGTATACTATCTAAACAAGGACATTTTAAAACATCTGCCAAAAAACGGTAATCTTGAGAGCACAACATTTCCACTTTTTGCAGAATCAGGAAGACTGCATGCCGTAAAATACAACAAGGCCTTTTGGAAATCTATTGATTCTTACAAGGATATGGAAGAATGTGAGTCTTTTATTAAAACTCATAAATATGAAAAATTCATTTTCTCCAAGTGAATATGATGAGACTTGGGTTTAGTCTAGGTTCTCTCTTGTCAGTTAAAGAGATTTTTGACTGCGCAAAAGTGTTGAATGGTTACTCTGCTGACTCTATTTGGATTCCTGAAACGTGGGGAATGGACTGTGGTTCAATTTTATCACACGTGGCAAGCATTGCAAACAAGCCCAAGTTAGGTTCATCCATCATTAATATTTATTCCCGAAGTCCTGCATTGACAGCCATGTCTGCTGTTACACTTGATGTCATATCAGGTGGTAGATTCATGCTAGGGCTTGGTACTAGTAGTAAACCAATTGTTGAAGACTGGCATGGCATGGAATTTAAAAATCCGTTACAGAGAATGCGGGAATATGTGGATGTATCTCGCCTTGTCATGTCTGGGAAAAAAGTATCATATGATGGTAAATTCTTTCATTTGAAAAATTTTGGTCTATTGATCAAACCTGAGAGAACTAGAATTCCAATTTATCTTGCTGCCATAAACCAAAAAATGGTAGAACTTACTTGGGAGATTGCAGATGGAGTGATATTTTATCTGCGACCATTACATGAGCTAAAAACAACAATTGAAAAGATGCAATCTAGACGGAAAATTGATGTTGCATGTCAATTGATAACATGTGTTTCAAGTGACTCTGAAAAAGCAATTACTCGCGTCAAACAAACTATCGCGTTTTATGTTTCAGTTGGAGGAATTTATAGACAATTTTTGGCATCAAATGGTTTTAAAAAAGAGACAGAGACAATATTTGAAGAGTATAAGAAAAAAGGTCTCAGTGGTAATCATGTATTTGTAACAGATGACATGGTAAACTCTCTAGCAATATGTGGAACACCTGATGATGTAATACAAAAGACATCACAGTTTATTGAGTCAGGGGTAGACTTGCCCATACTTCAATTCAATCCCGTGGGCAATGTAAAAGAATCCTTTGAACTTCTTGTCAAAACTTTTGCAAGTGATATGAAATGAATAAAGTAGCAATAGTTGCTGCAGGCATTACCAAATTTAACAAGAGTGACAAGCCACTAGAATCTGTAATGCTCTCATCAATTAGACCAATTTTTGAGACTACCAAAAATTTGGGACAAGGCGATATTGATGTTGTACTGACATCTACGAATGCAAATCGCAATTATTTTGCAAATATCATATCAGAGCTATCTGGAATCAAACCAAAAATATCGCATTCTGTTGAAAGTCTATGCAATTCAGGTACCAACTCTCTAGTTTCAGCGTATGCCTATGTCTCTTCAGGACTTGCAGATGTTGCACTTGTTACGGGGGGTGATAAAACAGATAATCCAGGTCTTGTTCTCAATTGGGACATGTCACGCGGCGAATATCGACATCCAATTTTCTGGTCATCAATGTTTACAAGTGCACACATGAGAAAATATGGCACAACCCTTGAAGATTTGGCATACGTGTCTGTAAAAAATCATAGAAATGCATTAGATAACCCACATGCATATTTTGAAAAATCATTTTCACTTGATGATGTAATGCACTCTAAAAATCTCACTGAAAATCTGCGGTTGCTTGATTGTTCCATGCCGTGTGATGGTGCTGCATCTGTCCTAGTGTGCTCTGAAGAAAAAGCAAAAAAATTCACAGACAATCCTGTTTGGATTTCTGGGATTGGGCAAAAGACAATCTCTGCAAGTTTTACAAAAAATGATGATTTGGCATCCATGGAATCAACAAAGATTGCAGTTGATGATGCTTATCGCATGTCAAACAAAACTGCTGAGGATATCGATGTCATTGAATTGCATGACGCATTTAGTATATGCGAGATTATTGAACTAGAAGACATGGGATTCTGTCAAAAGGGACTAGGATCAAAACTTGTCAGAGATTTACATGACACCAATAACAAAAAAGTAAACCCGCGAGGGGGGCTGATTGGAGCAGGTCATCCACTAGGTGCAACTGGAATTGCGCAAGTTGCAGAAATATACTATCAACTAAACGGCATGGCAGGAAAAAGACAGGTAGATGGTGCAAAAACAGGCCTTGTTCACAACATGTCTGCAGGTTCTACCTCCTCAACTGTATTGGTGTTAGAATCATGACTAGATTTGAAGATGAACTGAAAAACAACAACTTTGTGTGTAGCTATTGTGTCAAGTGTGAGCATTTTGTATGGCCTGCAAGTGAATTTTGTAACAAATGTCTTGGTGATGTTACATGGAAACAAGTGTCAAAGAATGCAAAACTTGTGGAATCTTCTAGCAAGGATGGGCGATATTTTTGTATTGCCGAGTTTGAGGGAAACATTCGTGTATTTGGAGCACTCTCAGAAGACTCGCAGCCAAAACATGCTCAAGATTTGATTCTTGAAAAATGTGACTATGATAACAGTCCAAAGTTTGTTTTCAAGACTGGATGAAATTAAAGGTAGTTTATGGGAATTTTAGATTTGATTTTTCCAATTCTAAAATTGGGATATAAAGCGACATTCCATCAATTCCAATTTTTTCTACAAAACTATAATCTCCAGTTAGTCGTTTTAATTCAATGAATTTCTTTGTAGGCGGACCATTTGTTACTAGATAATGGATTACATTTCCTCCTATTGTGCCAGTCTGTATGAAAATAATGTTCTGTCCATTGTGGTTTAAATGATAAATTAATGGTACTGCGCCAAGAACTGACTGGGATGAATACAGGATAACTTTGAGTAGATCACCATACTCTTTGTATTTCAAGTACGTTGTCTGGTTGTCATTTGTAGACATGATTTTGTTATTGGAATCATGCAATATTTAATGCTAAGGCACAAATTCTGATTAATTTTGTAAAATGGTTTTCTGTTTAGGAATCATGGTAACAAAAAATAGGCACCAAGGTGTTAGTATAATTACCACCTAGTCTATATCATCAAATTCATTTTATAAAATTGAAAGCAAGTGACATCTGTAGAGTCTACTGAACTGAGTCATAAGATGATATCTCGTAAAAAAAACATCCAGACAACTAATCAACGCGTGGCAAGAACTAGAAGACAGCGAGGTTACAACTGGGAGGATACTCTGGTGAAAAGATTTAACGCAATTGATGGCTGGAAGGCCTTTAGGTTGGGGTCGCCCAGTGTTGGCTTACCAGATATACTTGCAGTAAGTACCATGGAGAATGTCATATATACAATTGAGGCAAAATCTGGCACAAATACAACTTTGAGGGTTCCATTTGATCAAATACAGCGTTGTCTGAAATGGATCCACACTTTTGAGCTGTACAAGACAAGAAAAATGATCGTGGCATTCAAATTTTCATCCAAGAAGAGAATAGGTACAGGAAAATACGAACATCGTGAGCTTCGAGAATTTTTTAAAATTTGGGATGAAAAATACCCTGTCACTGATTTTATTTGTACATATGATGGGGATACTTATGCCATGCATGAAGGAAAACGACAACCCTTGAAACTAGAGTCTTGTGTAATGCCGTTTGTTAAAAAACCAAAGGTCCGTTAGATCGAATACTTCTTTAATGTGATACTGTAAACAAAAGATAATGAGCTTTGAAGATTTTGTTGATGAACGCAGTTTGGTCAGCAGGGATGCACTTGGTACAAAGGAAATAAAACTCAAGTTGCTTGAAGTTGAAGATGATACTTCGGACCACATTTGGAGATTTGGGGTTAGAGTAAAGGTAAAAAAAATCCTGATTACAATAAAACACATCAATACCCAGCAAATAGAGGAAGGTGAATGTGATTTACATGACATTGAAAAAGAAATGAAGGAAAAAAGACACTATAGTTCTACAAATAGATGGGTTCCAACAACTGATATCAAAAATGGATATATTGTAAACTCTAGACATGCATCATTATTGGCTGATGCTGTAGCGTTGGACTATATTGCAATCTAGATCAAGCTTGCAATGACATCTTGATGTTTTAGTTTCCAGGTTATGTTTGGTATCGATTTTTTGACTTGTCCGTTGAATAGCACAAAATTTATCCGCTGGACTTTCTTTCCATTTTTCAAAACAAGTCTCTTCATAATTGGTTCAAAATCTACCTTGATATCAAGTCCTGTCTTGTTCAAGAATTTGATAATCTGGTCTCGTTGATTCTTGCCTGTTTGAGGGATGATAAATGGTATGGTCTCAAATCCAGTCTCTTGCCAATTGATGACAATTATCTTGTTTCTTGATTCTACTACAACTCCGGCACATTTTAAAACAAATCTACCCTGTGCAAGACTTGAGAAAAACTCTAGTGTCTCTTTACTTACTCTGACCTCTTTTCTATCCTGTTCTATTGTAGAATCTAGGCTGAAATATCGTCCCTTGTGGTATATTAGAGGACTTTTTGTGTCATCATGTTTGATGTGAACAACTTTTCCTACTAGCATGACATGATCGCCAATTTTTTCTTTTTTAACTAGTTTACACTCTGCATTTACGGTACAATCTGAAATCATGGGGGTCTTGATTTTTTGCGGGTTGCTAGTCACAAAAACATTTTTGATTTTCAACTTGTCAATTTCTGATCCAGAATAACCACCTGCTACATTTGCTCCAGTTGTTTGATCTTTTGATGCAACGTTTATTCCAAATTCTTTTGTTTTTTCTATATTCTTGAGAGTCTGTGATCCTTTGTGAATGAAGATGGCAATTAAAACTGGGTTGTATGAAATTTGCATAACCCATTCTGCCGCCATGACATTTGGACCTTTTATGCCTCTTGATGTGATCATGCTTACGCCTGTGGAAAAATATCGTTCTGCCTTGCTTGGAACTTTTCTGGTCAACATCCTGTTACTGTGTTACTGGTAATTGTTCGTTTTTACAGAAAACTTTATGAAAGCATGATGGCGAGTCCATGCATGATAAGTCAGGAAATAACCATAAATGGTAAAAAATATCGTTTAACACTGACCGATCAAGTGCTTTCTGATGTCAGAAGGCTCAAGGCACTGTATAATGCTGCATATGAGGATCCAGAGAGCTTTGATGAAGTAAGCTCTGCCATATCAAATACTATAACTCAGATAGCAGCAGCTGTAGAACCTGAAGTTTCTGACAGTGATCTGGATGGTTTGATTCAAGCCGTCATGAAGGCAGTAGATGAAAAAAGCAAAGAGACAGAGGAGGCAAAAACAAAACACTTGGAGGACAAGGCCAAAGCTGCAAAGAAATCTACTGAAAAGCCTAAAAAATCAAAAAAATAGTCAGAATAACTATACAAGAACCCTCATATTGGTTAAACACATTACATCCTCAGAAGAAATATGCAAACACATTGTGAATGTGGTATTTGTGGACATGTGTCTGAAACGGAATGCATCGAGAAAGAATGCAAGTGTTGCATCAATTTTCACATGCGTTCAGGTCCAAAAAAATAATCTAGTTTTTTCATTGTCTCAGAGGCTTTTGTCTAAAACGTAAATTCTTTAGATTTAAATACGAACCAACTAAATTTTGCATAATGCAGTCACAGGCATATCTACAATGTATGGATCCAGCATGCGGTCTGCAATATCCTGTAACTGATACCAGAATCGAATGTGAAAAAGGTCACTTGCTTGATGTCAAATATAGTTCTGCTCCGCCAGTCTCATTAAAAGAAGTTTTTTACAAACGTCGAAACCACTCTAACAATATTTTCAATGAAAGTGGAGTGTGGCGTTTTCGTGAGCTGCTAAATTTCTGTCAGATTGATACCGAAGACATTGATCAATGCTCAAAATACCTAGTTTCATTAGACGGAGCAGAGGGCAGACTATCAAAACCATATCACATGTCGCGTGTATCACAATATGTTGGACTACAAAATCTCTGGCTACAACCTGAAGGATACAATCCAAGTGGTTCCTTCAAAGACAATGGCATGACAACTGCTGTAACACATGCAAAACTAGTTAAAATTAAAAAAATAATCTGTGCATCAACTGGAAACACTTCTGCATCTGCTGCAATGTATGCAGCAAATGAAAACATGGATTGTGATGTATACATACCTGCAGGCGAAGTTGCACCTGGAAAACTTAGCCAAGCGTTTCAATTTGGTGCCCAAGTTGTAGAAATTAAAGGGAATTTTGATGATGCATTATCTGCTTCGCTAAAACAGGCAGGACAAGCAGGTGGATATACTGTAAACTCTGTTAACCCCTTTAGAATCGAGGGACAAAAAACAATTGTCTTTAGAGCATTAGAATTTTTGGACTGGAATCCACCGGACTGGATAGTCTATCCTGGAGGTGCACTTGGAAACACATCTAGTTGTGGCAAGGCACTCAAAGAGTTGTACGAATGGGGGTGGATAAAAAAAATACCTCGTCTTGCTGTTGTCAATTCTGAAGGTGCCAACACTTTGTATAATTTGTACAATGGCAAGTTTGAGGATATTGAATTAAGATGGAATGATGGAAAAGCAGACACTGGTTTAATCAAAAGGTACTATGAACACATGAATAAAAATAACATAAGGCCCAAGACCAAGGCAACGGCAATCCAAATTGCAAAACCTGCCAACATTCTCAAAGGGTTACGTGCACTTGATTTCACAAATGGAGTTGTGACACAGGTATCTGATGCAGAGATGCTTGATGGTATGGCACTTGTTGGTCTTAATGGATTTGACTGTGAAATGGCCTCAGGCGCTGTTCCAGCTGGTGTGAGAAAATTAATCGGCGAGGGAATTATCAAAAAGGATGAAACTGTAGTTGGGATCCTGACCGGACGACAAAAAGACTCTAGCATCCCAGTTGATTATCACAAAAATCCTCAAAACAAGTTTGCAATTCCGCCAAGAACTTAGTTGCTATCTGGAATCTTTTCTATCTTTATTCTGGTTGCTTGATTATTTGCTGCCTCTTCTACTGTCATCTTGACAGACTCTATCACTAGTCTATCCCCCATTCTTGGAATATCTTTTAACTTGTCATGCAATAAACCACTAAGCGTAGAATAATCATCGCCTTGTGGAATGGCCGATTTTAGTATTTCATTTACTGTGTCAATTTCCACGTCTCCGCTTGCAAGCATGGTATTTTTATCTAGCATCTTAAAATTGAGCTCCTCCATATCAGTCTCATCCATTATTTCACCCACTATCTCTTCTAGCAGATCTTCAAGTGTAACACAGCCTTCTACACCTCCAAACTCATCAACTACAATTGCCATGTGAGTTTGTCTACCTTGCATTTCTCTTAGAAGTTTACTGATTCGTTGTTCTTGTGATACAAAAATTGGTTTTCTTGCAAGTGATTCAAGTGTGATTATCTTTTCATCCCTCTCCAAATTCTTTAACAAGTCTCTTACATGTAAAATACCAACAATTTGGTCTGTAGTATCCTTGTACAGAGGAATTCTAGAATAACCACTCTTGCTTATCTGCGGCATTGCATCAAACAAGATAGTCTTTGCGGGAAGCATGAACATCTTTGTTCTTGGAGTCATGACTGCACGTATTACAATGTCATCAAACTTGAGAGCACCATGCACAAGTTCGCGTTCGTGTTTTTTTAATGCCTTGTCTTCAAGACCCTGTTCAATTACATTGTAAATTTCTTGTTCTGTAATTGGCGGTGGATGGTATGGACTCTTTAACATCCAAAGTATTGCATGAGTGATTTTTTCAAATAATATTACAAATGGATAAAAAATGTAACTAAAAGTGAGTGTGATACCGCTTATCCAAAGCGATACTTTGACTGGATTTGCATTACAATATGATTTTGGCGCATTCTCACCAAAGATTAACAGTATAAAAGTCATTATTCCAATTGATAATGCTAGACCTCCATTTCCAAACAAACCTAGTGCAATCTCGGTTGCAAGTGCAGAGGATCCTACGTTTGCTAGTACGGTTCCAAGGTTTATTGTTGCAAGCATTCTGTTGGGATTTGCTTTTAATTTAGCAAGCGATGCTGAGCCTCTAGCTTTTTCTTTTAATAATTGGTTGACCTTGGCTTTGCTTGTTGCAATTAGTGCAACTTCGGCTCCGCTAAAAATGGCAGATAATGCTACTAGCAATGCAAGTAATATTATTTTTAAAATCATTTCGCCATCCATGATTAATTACCTCGGTGGGAATGCTTTTCACATTGTACTGATCTTAAATTCTGTGTTTTAATCGATAAATGCGCTGATTGAATTTCAAACAATTGGTCTGTGTATCATTTTTCAACTGTCTCTTTTATAAGTTCACATTGGCTATTGGGTTTTTTTGACAACAATCTATTCAATATGACAATTTTTGTTCTCATTTCTTTGCAAAATGCTCTTGCAAAAGTTTTTTCTTTTCTTCCATGTGGAACAATTCTTCTGTATGCTTGAAGGCATCTTCTCTTTTTCTCTTGAATAACATTGCCTGCATTAAAAGATGATTTTCAGGTACTACTATACCAGTCTGATCATCAGAGTATGTCAGTTTGACCGTATCATCTTGAACTTCAATCACATCTGCATGAATGTGGATCATGTTGGTATCTTTAAAATTGAATTTTATCGATTCTGCATAATCTCTAATGTCTTTCGTCCCTTTTGCATCATATAATGTTGCAACACCATATTCGTTTTTGTACAGTTCAAGAATTTCCTGTGAGTTTGGTGCAGGTCCATCAAAACGAATATCCATTAGATGTACATGCATCTGTCTTGTAGGAACCTTGAATGCACGAATAAACAGTGGCGTATCTGAGCCCATGTAACTTTTCACATCATCATTGTGGTGTGGCTTTCTGGTCCATTCTATGGAGTCTTTTACCTGAGTCTTTGAATCCTCCAAATCTGCCCACCTTCTCAGTAGAGTTGCATCAAATCGTTTGATCTTTTTTCCATATTTTTCCTTGAGAGGCTGGAGTATTCTTCCCATTCCAGTAACATTACAACTTCCTTGCATAACATATTTTGAATCAAATGCCTTTTCATAGTTTACACGAGAGTTGAAGATCAACTTTGCAACAGATTCTTCTCCGCCAATTGTTTCACCGCCTTGAAAAATTGCATTAACATTTTTTGGCTCATACAATGTTTTTTTATTCTCATATCCCATACCACCTGGTGCGGCATCTATTACTAGATCACTTTCAGAGATGATATCTTCAATCGTTCCAGATATTTTATAATTTTTAAAAGCACCAGTTTTTTCCTTTGGTACGTAAACATGCAGTCCTCGTGATAATGCGTCTGCCACCTTGTCATCAGGAGAATACTTGCCAACTCCGATGACCTCAACGTCCTTGTCATCCAATATGAACTGGGTTATTCTACTACCGATAGAGCCATAGCCATTGACGAAAACCTTTTTCATGTGTTTTCTAATGGGAAATCCTATTTATTTGGCTTTACCCTTTGACAAGAACTAAATAATCTGAAAGGCTAGTTAAATTCTTGAAGGTTCATCTCCCATCAGTAGGGATTGGGATCGGCGCAATTGCTGTTGTCATAGTTGTGATTTCATTGTTTGGACCAAGTTTTTCAAATTACATGTCCCACACTAGCATTGGTGCTTTGGATAATGCCACATTGCAAAATGTCGCATCCTCCCAAAAAGTGGCAATGAATCTATTGACTGAAAATACATCCCCCGTACTTGGCTCAAATAATGCTCCAATTACGATGATTGAATTTGGAGACTATCAGTGCTATTATTGCAACCAGTTTTATCACAATACAGAGCCTGATATTGTGAAAAATTATATCGATACTGGTAAAGTACGTATGGTCTTCAAAGATTTTGTCATAATTGGCCAGGACTCTGTAAATGCGGCACATGCCGCACATTGTGCACAAGAACAAGGCAAATTTTGGCAATATCATGATGTGTTATACAACAACTGGGCTGGGGAAAACACCGGCTGGGCGTCATCTAGTAATTTGTTAAAGTTTGCAAATAATGTTGGACTAAATGCCACTCAATTTGGGCAGTGCATGTCGGAATCCAGATACATTTCTACTGTTCAGGGTAGCCTATCAAATGCCAAAGACCTAGGATTGACTGGGACGCCTGACTTTTTCATCCTCTCACCTGACAAGACTGTGTCAAAAATTGTCGGAGCCCAGCCCTATGAGGCGTTTGATGAATTATTCAAATCCAAGCTAAAATCTCAATAGATTTCACGTATATTGTAACAATATGACAAAAATTGTCAATCTTTGAGATCAAAAACGATTCTCAAAATCCTTATATCTGTAATCAGAAAGCTGAAGCTATTGGCCGCAGGTATAGATGACATTGCCATCTACATTCCAAAATTGTTTGTAGACGCAAGAGACTTTGCAAAAGCCCGTGGTATGGACCCAGACAAGTTACAGCGAGGCCTCGGAGTATCAAAAATGGCTATCGTAGATACTAATCAAGACCCTGCATGTATGGCAGCAAATGCCTGTCTGAGGATAATGGAAAGAAACAAGATCTCACCAAAAGACGTTGGAAGATTGTATGTTGCAACCGAATCATCTCTTGACGAATCAAAAGCCATGAACTCATACGTAATAGGCATGTTAGAGCAGGTGTATGGTAATGATTCTTTTGGACATTGTGGCGGAATTGAATGCAAATTTGCATGTGTCAGTGGTTCGTATGCTTTGTATGATAATGCTAATTGGATAAGGGCAGGAGAAGCAGAGGGCAAGTCTGCCATAGTTGTAGTATCAGATATTGCAAAATATGACCTTGGCTCAAGTGGTGAATACACTCAAGGTGCAGGCGCTGTTGCAATGCTTCTAAGCGACAATCCTAGATTGATGACTTTTGATCCCAAGGTTACATCAACTTCTATTAAAAATGAATATGATTTCTATAGACCGTTTGGAAAAGAGACTCCAATTGTAAATGGTCAGTACTCTAACTTGCTTTACATGATACAAGTAAAGAAGGCACTTATGGCATACAAAGACAAGGCACTCTCCACTGGGATAATAAAACTAAAGGAAGGAGAATCAATTCTTGACTATATTGATTTTGTAAACATGCATCTTCCATACAGTAACATGGGTAAGAAAGCTTTGACGTACTTACTAAGACACGAGTGGAGAAGTTTACCACGTTGGAAAGGAATTGTAGAAAAAATGGGCATGTCAGAACCAGTTCCAAAAGATCCTCGTGGAACTATAGAATCAATACTTGCAGATGAAGAATTTATGCAAAAAGACCACGAGTTTACAAAGCGATTTACAATGACTGATGAATTCCAAGAAGCATATGACTCCAAGCTTGCAAGCTCACTTATTGCATCAAGCATGGTTGGAAATCTTTACACTGCTTCACTCTATATGGGCTTTAGAAGCTGTCTAGAATTTGAATTCCAAAAGGGTGTCAATCTTGAGGACAAGAGATTCGGATTTGGCTCTTATGGTAGTGGAAGTAGTGCAATGGTCTTCAGTGGTGTCATCATGGATACATACAAAGAAATTGTCAAAAACATGAATTTGGAAGCAGAAATAGGTGATAGGCGAAAGGTATCACTTGAAGAATATGAGCAGATTCATGAAAGTAAGCTCAGTCCAACACAAAACATCCTGGATGGCAAGAAGGAATTTGTATTGGTAGGGGTGGGAAGTAGCCCAGAATTGCGTGGTCAGCGCAAGTATGTGTTCAATGAATAGGTAACCTAAATCGATCTTGACGATCAAAGCAAATCAACAAAAAAGATATAAAATCAGAAAGACTGTTGTTATTTATGAAAGACCGTTCAATGCCAGTTTGTTTTACAGCTGAACAATATGCAAAAATTGAACAGATTGCAAAGCAAAAGGGAATGATAAACGCAGGCCAGCTTCTCGAAGAAGCACTGGAACAATAAACCTGAGAACTAGGTTCTCAATTCCTTTCCTTTATGATAACTATTTAATGGATTTAATGATATTTCATACCATGAACTTGTTTTCCAGAAAACCCATCATATGTACAATTTGTAAAAAAGAGTCTGCCCATAAGAGCAAGCCCAAGAGCGAATGGAAGATTGAAGGCCCACTTTGTGCTGACTGCTATGTCTCCCAGATGAAAAAGTTCTACGAACAAAGCCTTAGGCAAAAATGTGTTACATGTGGCGTGGAAAAAGATGTTCCTGATCTATGGGAGCCACGATATCAGTGGGATATGGAAGGGTTACTGTGCAAGTCTTGTTTTGATAAAAAGGATCTCACATACAAGAGTCAAAAGTCAAATTGTCAGTCCTGTGGAAAAAAACTTGGCATGATAAGATACACTCCAAAGAAAAAATGGGTGCTTGAAGGACAATTATGTAGAGAATGCTGGGACTCTTACAAGGCAAAGTTGGGCTAGATGAATATTTTTAAAAAATTCAAGTGCGAAATGTGTGATGCAAAATTTAGACAGCAAGAATATTTGATGTTACACTTGCAATTACATCATAGTGACAAGCGTTATGACTGTAAAGAATGCAACAAATTTTTTTCAAGTATGGAAGAGATGCGAACTCATATGCAGCGAGTCCATAGTTATAGCGGAACTAGGGATATCTAAAAAGCCTTGATTGTTTTTACTACTGGTGGTCTGACTTTGGTAAATACTCTAAAACCACAAATGCATTTTATTTCTGGCAATCTTGTAAGCTCAGACTGGGACACTTGGGTGCCACAACGCATGCATGAATAGAAGACACTAAAGCTAGTTGGTTTTTCATCTGCTTGTATTTCTGGAGTTGGTTCAGACATTTTTATCACTATTTCAAAGTAAGTTCAATATATACATCGTTTGGAATTTTAATTCTCATGAGCTGTCTTATTGCCCTGTCATCTGCACCAAGGTCTATGACTCGTCTGTGGATTCTCATTTCCCATTTTTCATATGTGTTGGTGCCTTGACCACATGGTGACTTTCGTGTAACTACATTGAGTGTTTTTACTGGTAATGGTGTTGGACCTTTTACTTTGACACCGGTTTTTTCACCAATTCCCTTGATTTCAGTACAGACCCCGTCCAGTCTTAAAAGACTAGTACTTGTTAATTTAATTCGGGCTGTCTGTGTCATTCAAGTCCCTATTTGGTGTATTTCTCAGTAATCTCTTTTACAATGCCTGCTGCAATTGTTGCACCCATGTCTCTAAGAGCGAATCTTCCCATTTCTGGAAATTCTCCAAATGTTTCAATACACAATGGTCTAACTGGTTTGATTCTTACAATTGCGGAATCTCCTGCTTTTAGGAACTTTGGATTCTCTTCTTCAATTGCACCAGATTGTGGATTTATCTTTGCTTCGAAGGCAACTATTGTTGCTGCTACTTGAGCTGTGTGTGCATGCATTACTGGTGTATAACCAGGTGCAATTGCTGTCGGATGGTGAATAACTATTATTTGTGCCCTAAACTCTTTTGCTACGTTTGGTGGGTTGTCAGATGTTCCAATTACATCGCCTCTGTGGATATCTTTCTTTTCGATACCTCTCAAGTTGAATCCAATGTTGTCACCTGGTTCTGCAGATGGCATTTCAGTGTGGTGGGTTTCAATTGATTTGATTTCACCTACTGCACCTGATGGCATTACAACTATCTTCTGACCTGGTTTTGCCACACCTGTTTCGACACGTCCTACTGGGACTGTGCCGACACCTGTGATGGTATAAACATCTTGTATTGGGATTCTGAGTGGTTTTCCGGTTGGTTTGTCTGGCATTGTGAAATCATCAAATGCTTCGAATAGTGTTTTACCTGTCCACCATGGCATGTTTGGTGATTTCTTTACCAAGTTATCTCCCTTCCAACCTGATACTGGAATGATTGCTACTTTGTCAAGTTTGTAACCTACGGACTTCAATAATTTCTCAGCCTTTTCTTTTGCTGCTTTGTATGCTGCTTCTGAGAAATTGCTGTCATCCATCTTGTTAATTGCTACTACTAGTTGTCCTACACCTAGTGTTCTAAGTAAGAAAGCATGTTCTCTTGCTTGTCCACCTGGTGCTGTTGCTGTATCTGTTTCACCTTCTTTTGCTGACAAGACCAAAACTGCACAGTCTGCCTCTGAGGCACCTGTGATCATGTTTTTGATAAAGTCTCTGTGACCTGGTGCGTCTATTAATGTGAAGAAGTATTTTGGTGATTCGAATTTTTGAAATGCTAAATCGATTGTGATACCTCTTTCTCTTTCATCCTTGATATTGTCCATGACCCATGCATATTTGAAAGTGTCACCTTTTCCGGTCTTCTCGGATTCGGCTGCGTGTGCTGCAATTGTTCTTTCATCTACTAGTCCGAGTTCCATTAAAAAGTGACCCATGGTTGTAGATTTTCCGTTATCGATGTGTCCTACGACAATCATGTTCAAGTGAGGTTTTCTTGATGCTGCGGTGCTCATGCTGGATGTTACTTGGGAAGGGCTTTATTAGCATTTTCATTTTTTGAATTTTTTTTGGTCAAAAATTGAATTATTTTCTGACTCGATCATTTAGATCAAATTTTTTCACATGGTATAAATCGAACTATTTCATAATTAGGAATAATGAAAATTACAGTAACAGTAATCAAAGCTGATGTTGGTGGAATTGGCGGACACACAAGACCAAGTGATGGTCTACTAAACGCCGTAAGAAATCTTGTAAAGCCCCAAGTAAGAAAAGATGGTAAAGGACTCTTGATTGATTCCTATATCGGATATTGTGGAGATGACATACATATTGTCATGACTCACACAAAGGGTGTTAACAATTCTCAAGTACACGGACTTGCATGGCGTGCATTTGAAGCTGCAACTAGAGTTGCAAAAAGTGAAGGACTTTACGGTGCAGGCCAAGACTTGTTGAAGGATTCATTTTCTGGAAACGTAAAAGGCATGGGACCTGGCGTTGCAGAGATGACATTTGATGAAAGACCAAATGAAGCATTTACAATTTATGCTGCAGACAAGACTGAACCTGGTGCTTTCAACTATCCATTCTACAGAATGTTTGTTGACGCACTATCTAACACTGGTTTAATTGTAAACCAGAACTTGGCAAAAGGTGTCAGAATTTCAGTAATGGATGTAGAAAAGGGCAAAATCGCTACACTAGAAATGTGGCAGGATAAACCAACATTAGAAGCAGCCCTGATGTACCCGGGAAGATATGTCATATCTACCGTAACTACAAAAGACAATCAACCAATATTGGCAGCATCTACTGATAGATTACACAACATTGCTGGAACTTATGTTGGAAAAGATGATCCTATTTGTATAGTCCGAACTCAAAAAGACTTTCCAGCAACAGAAGAAGCAGGATCTGCATTTAACAATCCTCATCTCGTTGCAGGAAATACTAGAGGAAGTCATCACATGCCATTGATGCCAGTGAAAATCAACTCTGCAGCAAGCATCAACTATGCAATTCCAATTGTGTCAGCATTAGTGTTTTCAATGCACAATGGAATATTGACAGGTCCAATTGACGGATTTGGAACTGAAGATTGGGATTACATCAGAAATGAAGCAATGAAACGAGCTGTTGCAATTAGAAGTCAAGGATTTGTACATCCTGCAACTTTGGTTCCAGATGAATTGGAATATGGTGTAGGTTACAAGGCAAGAATGAGTGTATTATGGGGTAGGATGAAACCAATTCCAGGATCATCACCAAATACAAAACCAGGACAAAAACAAAATCCTGGAAACAAGCAAGGCAACAAACCACAACAAAATCAACAACGCCCACAAGGTCAACAACAAAAGTCACAACAAGGTCAGAGACCAGGACAAAAATTGCAACAGGGTAACAGACCGCAACAACAAAAACAAGGACAGCATCCACAGCAAAAACAACAAGGTCAGAGACCGGGACAGAAACCACAACAAGGTAATAGACCTCAACAGGGTAATAGGCCACAGCAACATAACCAACAAAGACCACCGCAACAAGGACAGCATCCACAGCAAAAACAACAACAGGGACAGAGACCACAAGGTCAACATCCACAACAGAATCAACAACGCCCACAAGGTCAAAGACCTCCACAACAACAAAAACCACAAACAGCACCAAATACACAGGTAAAATCAGAATCAAAAACCGACGTCAAGGTAAAAAAACTTCGTGCCCCACGAAAGAAAAAGAGTGACACCGGATCAACAAAGCCAACGGGCACAACTATGACATCAGTTCCAAAGACTGAGACTAGTACCTAGTCTTAGGGAAACATATTTTCTCTATTTCTCTTTTCATTTCTATAAAATACAATTTTTATTATCTATTTTTTATAATGTCACATTGACAAAAAAAATACAGATTCTCATCATAGGGAATAATCAGAGCGGAACAACTCCTGAACTTGAAAAAATTGCATATGATACAGGCATGGAAGTGGCAAAATCCGGAGCCGTTCTAGTAACAGGTGGATTGGACGGAGTGATGAAAGCTGCATCTCATGGTGCAAAAGATGCAGGAGGTTTGACATTGGGAATAATTCCTCAAGACAATCCTTCATTTGCAAATGAATATTGTGATATTGTAGTACCAAGTGGTATGGGTCTTGCAAGGGATTTTCTAAATGCGCTTTCTGCCGATGGTGTAATAATCATAGGAGGGGGTTCAGGTACATTATCTGAGACTTGTGCTGCATACATGTACAAAAAACCAATTGTTGCAATCAAAAACAGCGGGGGTGTTGCAGAAAAGTATGCAGATCAATACCTGGATCACAGAAAAAACGTGTTGATAATTGGAGTATCTTCTCCTAGAGAAGCTGTCAAGACGATTCTTGAAAAAATTAATTCTACTTGAGTGATACTAGATACGGGTCTGGTTCGTAAAACTTGTTTTCTTTAGATAATTTTTGTAATTCTTGTACGATATTTGCAATTCCAAATTGTTTTGCAGTATCAAACAATGGTTTTTTGAGTCCCATCCCAAGTGACAAAGCTTTTTCAATTTCAATAACATCGCTTGCCTGATTTGTAACAAGCCACGCAGCATTGTTTAGTATGTTTCCTAACAATTGAATCGGATTGAATTTTTTTGCCAATTCTTCTGTTAGTGTGATTCTTTCATACTGTTCTCCAGAATATTTGTAAAAACCTTCACCGCTTTTTTGTCCCAGTTTCTTTTCATTGTATAATTTCTCAATTAATGGATGCGGGTTGATTACTTTTTTATCACGTGAATGCATTTCAAGTGTTGCCTTGTGAATTACATCCATGCCAGTAAAGTCTGCGAGTTCGAATATTCCCATTGGAAAGTGTAATGTAAATTTTACTGCAGAATCAATCTCTTCTTTTGTTGCACCAGTTCTATCCATTGCATATGCAGCTTCATGTACTAGTGGAATGAATAATCTATTTACTATAAATCCTGGAACATCTCTTTTGCACAGAACCGGCTCCTTTGAGACAGATTTGACAAAATTAATTGTCGTGTCTACAAGATCTGCTGATGTCTTTTGACCCGGGATGACTTCGACTAACTTCATTAATTGTGGAGGGTTGAAAAAATGGATTCCAATGAATTTTTCTGGTCTAGATGTAGTACTTGCAATTTCTGTTATAGGTAAAGTACTGGTATTTGATGCAAATACTGTCTTTTGTTGTGCAACTTTATCCACTTCGGCATAGACTTTTTTCTTTAAATCCATTATTTCAGGTACTACTTCAATCATTAAATCGCAGTCTTTTAGAGACTCGGCCAAATCTACCACTGGTATTATCCTTGCAAAAATTTCTTTTCCTTGATCTTCTGTAATTTTTTGCTTTGAGACTAGTTTATCAAGTGACCACTTGATCTTTTCCATCGCTTTATCTAAAAATTGTTTTTCAATATCTCGAAGAACTACGTTATATCCTGCCATTGCAGAAACTTGGGCAATTCCATGCCCCATTATTCCAGAACCTAAAACAGTGATATTTTTTATTGTCACGGTATTGGTTTGAATCACATCTATTTGTAAGTTTTCAAGAATTCAAATTTTTTGTTAATAAATTGCCGATTTTGTTTTTATGGTGTCATGTTGTAGTATGTTTAATGTTCAGGGAGTTTCCAGAACTCAAACCACCACATGGTAAATTTCGTATTATTGGTATAGAAATGTTTGAGAATCCAGGAGAAGGCCATTGGGTAGTAGAAGACCTGGATGATGCTGAAGAGGCAATAAAAAAAGCAACTCTAATGACCAAAAATGCTTCAAAAGATGTTGATAATTCAAAGGATGCAACAATATTTTGTGTATATGATGAGAATGGAAATTATCTTGGCGGTGACATTTACTCAAAAAAATAAGATTTGCAAAATCTAATAATTAACTACCTACAGGTTATCCACAATTTCTTTGATATGGGCTGGAATTTCAGGTAATTCACCAATGTGGCTGACATTATTTTGTAACATGTCGGGACCTATTCTTCGCACTCGTTGTGTTCCAATCAATGTAGCAATACCTCTATCAATATCTTTTTGTTCCAATATTGTTTTTAGTTTCTCAAGCAAAGTATTTTCATCCTCATATTTACCAATGGCATGCTGGAGTAACACTAGTTTATCATCATTTGATAGTTCTACCATGGTTTGATACACTTTACCTTGATAAAAAATCTTTTCAAAAAACTAGTTCTTTGATTTTTTAATAATGTCATCCCACAAAATCTTTGGCACTGGCATTGCAGAAAGACGAGAATTTCTTACCAGTTCCCAGTCTTTGTATTTTGCATCGTTTTTTATCTCCCCCAGAGTGACAGGCCTCTTGAGCTTGCCTGACACCTGAACATCAAATACTATGAATCGTTTATCAGATTCTTTTGGATTTGGATATGGGTTTGTTATAATGTCAATTATTCCAACTGCCTGTTTTTCATCTCCTGTGTGATAAAATATTGCCTTGTCACCTTTTTTCATACTGCGCATATGTTTTAGAGCCAAATTGTTATGAACTCCATCCCATACAGTTTTTCTTTCTTTCACCAGAGTCTCAAAGTTGTATACTGATGGTTCTTGTTTTAAAAGCCAATAATTCATGATGATATGGCATAAAATACCATATTATTATCTATCTTTCAACTTTCACAATTCCAAGTGTTTTTACGCAAACAAATTTTATTCTGTAATGACGTATCTATTGTAAATCAATGATAGATTCTCCCCGTCTTACATATCCAAAAGAGATCCAATCATCTTCTATGATGAGCGGCTCATATTGTGTTTGTGTAGACATTCTCTTTTTACTTGCATGTATTCTAATAAGCCATTTTTTGCCTATGAAATACATCATCTGCTTTATCATGAAAATGCCTTGCAGTTCTAGAATAAAACCAATTCGATGAAATGATCTGTATGTGCACTTCCTCAATGTGTCTTGCCTGCCCAAATATCATACTAGTTGCAAAACCTGTGAAAATGATAGTATCGTGATCGGTTTAGCGAATCCTCTTAAACCCCGGGCTAGATTTGAAATAGTGGATTTTGGATTTAGAAAAGTTCACAGATGATGTCTATACAGTTACTGAGAAACTGACGCGCGATCAGACTCCTGAAATAAAGTCAAAGACAAACTTTGTTAGAGAACGACTAATTGAGCTGTATAAAAAAAACCTAGTCAAGATAAACCATTCCGTATTGGAGATAATATGTGCTGCAAATCTGATATCTTATGGGTATACAGTAGACATTGAAAAACAACTCTCAAACATTTTGGTCTGCGATGTGTTTGCAACAAAAGGCGATGGCACATTAATTCTAGAAATAGAAACCGGATTTACCCCGCCAGACCATGCACTTGATACAATTGATTATTACGTTGCAAGAATATCAAGCAAGATTGCACGATATAGTAAACATTGTTCCAAGTTTGCGTTAGCTACTCCGGTTGTTGGAATTTTACCAATACCCAAGATATTCCTAAAACCTCCAAAGGATAGGAAACTTGAGGAGGTTCAAAAAATAAAGTCGCTAGTAGACAGGTTTTACAAGAATCCGCCTATTGAGATAGATGACATCCTTAATGCCCATTTGCATTCCATATATCTGATAAATATAGACAAAGGTTTTGCAAAACAACTAGACCCGTATACCTATCTTGAATTAACTGGAAAGTTACAAGACGCAAGCGAACTTGATCTATAATAGAAAATTTCAATAGACTGGTTTTACTTGATTATATCATTGTTCAAAAGTGAAAAATGTCCTATTTGCAGACAAAAGTTTGCAGAACACTCGGAATTGCAAGAACAAATTTGCAGAGTTATCATGATAAAAGAGTTTTCAGGAAATTGTCCAGGTTTTGATGTGGAAAACTGGACAAAAAGTACATGAATAATTCTTAATGTCACAGATACTCTTTTCTTGAAACAAGTTTGTTAACTTGACGTATTATGCTACGAAAAAACGAATTCTTGTCATCTCCATCTACTTCAAGTGTGCCATTTTTGTAATAATATATTGCAACTTTACCATTCAGAGATATTATTTCAAACGAATCATACATTGATTCATGAAACGAAGGATATTGTGATACAACATGATCTCCTTGCAGTCCTTTTTTCACACGAATGTATGTATCAGGAGGAACTAGTTGTATCTAACCAATGTATCTCACGCAGATTCATTAGTTTGCACATGAGATTTGCGTCTCTCATCAGTACATGATCTTATCTGTTCTTGAGTGTGTTCCTTTACGGGTTTTCCGCACATGGCACAAGTTGGAGTAAATACAATTGGTTTTCGTTCAAACTTCATAAAATTCCTCTTCTTCTTGATCACGTGATTCTAGTATGATTAAATTATTTTTATTCATAGATTGATCAAGCTGGATAATTGATCTTAGTATTAGGGCAGAAATGCCAAGGTGTGATGTAAGAAATGCTGTTGCCTCTTCTATGGCATTTTCGCCTCTATACCCCTCATCATATGTCATTTCTATCACCCCCTTGTCGGTCTCAACAAGTGCAGTAATCAAAGAATATGGCCCAAGTTGTGCATCCTTGCCTTGAATGTATAGGTTAAGTGCGACATTTTGTACAATATGACCTCGTTCCAAAAATTTCCCCCCCGACATTAATACAATAGTTTTATCAGGTACTCGTCCAATTCTTTCCGAATCTGCAACCTCAATCACTTTTGTCATGTGATAAGTACAGCATCATTCTAGATAATCTTTATCCGCATTGATATATGAAATTGGAAACAGACTATTCGTCGTCTATAGTTCCGCCCTGACCGTAAATTGCAGGTATGGATACAGTACTAGTAACATGCGGGACACTTCGTACCTTTCCTATGGCGGAATCAACTTTTGCCACATCAGAGGCTTGAATCTTGACAAAAATATCGTATTTGCCCATGATTCCATTTACTTCAACAACATTTGGCAATTCCTTTATTTTTTGTATAACTTCTTTTTCATTTCCAGGTATGCATGTTGCAAGAATGTACGTAATCATGTTCACTCATGATTCTTTAAGATGTTAAATATCTTTTGAAAAATCGTCCACAAAACCTTTTTCTATGTTTCCATCATGTTCACTAGACAGTCTCTAAACCAATTTGTTACATTATTTGGACATAGTATAGTATCACAATACAACTAGACCAATAGACATGAGACTAAGAGACAATACTACAGAAAACCTGATAAAAACGTCAGAAAGTGTAAGAGAAGAAATAACAAGGGATGTTTTGGACACATTTGGGATTGACTTGTCAAATCAGGAACTTGAACATCATGACAAGACAAAACCTGTTTGGACTCAACAAATTCGTGACAACAAGGCCTTGAAAAAAGAATTGGATTCATTTCTAAATCTAGTACGAAATAATGCAGAACATCTACCTGAAATGATAAAATTTGAAAAAGAACATCCAGGCACTATTGAAGAAAACAACTCTCATGATTCAATATCATATGATCTAGAATTTCTTTGGATATGTGAGTCTCATGTGAAAAAATTTGAACAAGAAAAATACTTGTCACAAAAAGAGATATCAAAATACAACACTCTAATACAAAATCTAAAAGACAAGATACATAGTATTACTGTGAATAACTTGCAAAAGTAATGTATCTACAAGTGAATTTTGGAAATCCTTGACAAGACAATGACTGCAATTATTGATATTGATATTGCAAGACCTGCGAGTGGACCAAATTCCGGAATTACAGTGGTACCGACTAGTTCAATGTCTGTAGAGTTGGCAGGAATTGCACAATCAAGTATGCGTATTGTATCAGTCTCGCTCTGAGAACACAGAATTTGGTTTCCATCAACCTTGAATATGATATTTCCTCCTGGTGCATCAATTACTTTTTTTGGAATTTGGTATTCTTGGTTTACCGAATTGCCAGATATTTGTGATGTGTCCATGGAAATTTTTATGGTATTGTTGGCTGATAATGCCACATTGGTATATTTTACCAAGTTTGTACCATTTGTCCTTACTTTTATTTCGCTATCAAAGACAGGAATCGTACTTAATGCTCCAGAATCTAATGCAAAATGTAACTGACCTGAAGAAGTGCCATACTTGATATTGACAGTATATGTGCCGCCTACCGAGTCATCACTTAGTACAAAATCATGAACAAATAGATTGTTTAACAGATTTACCTGCCCCACATCGTAGACATTTCCCATGGGGCTTCTGACAATGATATCTACAGGATTGGTGTTTACAATCTGTCCAACAGATCCGCTGATTATTACCTTGTCTCCTGGTTGGTACGAATCCTTGTTTGTAGATGCAGTAATTCCAGAGTCATCAGCATAAATTGGAAGTGCAATTGATGGTATGACTAGAAGAGTGATTAGAAAAATTATGTTTTTTAAGATCTTCATCAAAAGTCTGTGGTATTTCTATGATATTTAACTGTGATTTTATTTTGAATCTAAAATTAGACAACCACATTATCCTAGAAAAATGAGTCCAGACCTTTTTTTGCAGTAGGTGTTTCTTGTTGTTCCAAAAACTTGTTCATTTTTTCACCCATTCCCTTTGCAGCTATAACCTTTCGTTTTCCAATCCAGTAATACGTCTCATCTGTTGTATCTTTTGCAATCAACACAACTAGTTTTCCATAATCCTTTCTTCCAGTACGACCTTTTCTCTGAACATATCGAATTGAGCTTGGGACGTTATCAAAAAACACTACAAGATTAACTTCTGAAATGTCAAGGCCCTCTTCTCCCACACGTGTGGCAATCAACACCTTGTATTGTCCATCACGGAATTTTTGTATTGTTTCTATCTGTTTTTTTTGTTTAAGGCCAGTTTCGCCAGCTTTTCCAATTAAAAATCCGGCAGAGATTCCCATTTCATTTAATTTCTGATGTATGACATCAACTGAATCCCTATAGCTTGTAAAGACAAGTGCTTTTCCGGGAATGTCCTGCAATACTTCTTTTAGTTTTTCTATTTTTGAATGCTCGATTCCTTTTTCTTGCGCTTGTTTTGCAAGCCTTACTGCTTTTCCAAAGTTCATGTCATTTTCAAACAAATCTCTTATGCCAACCCCTTTTTTCTCCAGAGTTCTCTCACAAAATCTAAGAAAAGATGTTACACCATGGGATTCAAACACATTTAGTGCGTGAATGAGACGTATGGCAGTAAAAAGTGGCTTGGCAGCTCTTCTATTTTGTCTTAAAACAAATTCTCTTACGCGTAAAAGTTCAGACATGGACCTATTTCCAGAAAGGTTGAGTCCGAGTTTTTTGAGCTCTAGATATCTTGAATCAAGTGTGGCTTTGATCAAAGCCTGGATCTCTTTCATCTCAGGTCCAAGTTCAACTGTAATCCACTGCGTGTCTGTTTGTTGAACATATGGGCTTACATCTGGGCTCTCTTCGGTCCTCTGGGCAATACTTGCAATTTTTAATATCTTGACCATTTCTTCTGCCTTTTGCTTCTCACTTGGCAAGGTGGCAGTCATGCCGATTATTCGAACATTCATGTTTGCAAAACGTTCTGCAATTCCCGAATAGGCGTAATCACCAACAGTTCTATGTGCCTCATCAAATATCACAAGTGAAAACTGATCTGGTGATACAATCTGTCTATCAAGATCATTTTTTACAATTTCTGGAGTTGCACATATTATGCTGTTAATCCAAAGCTTCTTTCTTTTTGCAAGCAAATCTTCTCCTGTAACAAGAGCAATGTCATCAATTAGCAAATTATTTTTTAAAAACTCGTAATGCTGATGAGCCAAGACTCGAGTGGGAGCCAAAAACAAGACGCCGCCTTTTCCTCTTGACAAAAACTCTGCAATTACATGCAATGCAACAGTAGTTTTGCCAAGCCCTGTTGGAAGCACAATCAAACAATTTTCCGCAATTGCCTGTCTTGCCAAGTTGTCTTGATAATCCCTATGCTCTATGCTTGATTTTTTGATATACTTGTGTTCTACGAAATTACCGCTCAATTAATTCATAATTGTCATCATCTGGGTAAAAAGCTTGTTTGGAACAAAGAGTTGAGCTTTGCTTTCTTTCCTTTTCACATCAAAAATTTGTAATCTTATATTGGAGCATTATACAGTTTCCATGTGAGTAAATCGTTTGACCGCCCCACCTGGGATGAGTATTTCATGCTTCAAGCAGAGCTTGCAAAATTACGATCAAATTGTATTACAAGACAAGTAGGTGCAGTAATTGTACGAGAAAACAGGCAAATTGCTACAGGTTATAACGGAACACCGCCAGGGGTAAAAAATTGCTTTGAAGGGGGTTGTAAGAGGTGTCAGCTTCGAATGGAAGGCAAAGTTGCCTCAGGTGAAGGCCTTGATAGATGCTTGTGTAACCATGCTGAAGCAAATGCCATAATGCATTGTGCAATACTTGGAGTAGGGTCTGGTACAAAAAACTCTACTCTGTATACCACATTTGTCACATGTTTAGAGTGTAGCAAGATGGCAATTACAATTGGAATTAAAAAAATAGTATGTCTTGGCAGCTATCCTGAAACAGATTATGGGTTATTGCACGATGCAGGATTGGAGGTAGTGGTTTTGGACAAGAACAGGATAAATCATTGGATAAAGGTTCTACTTGAGGAACCAGATGCCAACCTGACCCCCAAGTGATGGCATCATGTCAAGTGCAATAGAAGAAGTAACAACCACCATGTCACCTGCATTACTGGTCTCTGCCGCATATGATGGTCTAAAAAAATGTGCGTTACTCAAATTTTATGAGCCAAAATCTCAGACACTAAAAATTTGGTTTGACAATACTGGACACAAACCATATTGCTATTCAAAACTAGATCCAGAAGAACTAAAATTTTTGTCAAACAGAACTGATGTGCTAAAACTAGAAAGCATCAAGCGAGAAGACTTGTTAAAAGACAAAATGATTGATGTGACAAAAATTACAGTAACAGATCCGCTTGCAATTGGTGGCACCCAGACTGACAAGAGCATAAGAAACACCATGGATACATGGGAATCAGACATTAAATATTATGAAAATTATCTTTATGACAATTCGTTAATTGTTGGCAGGTATTATACAATAGAGAATGGTAAACTCAAGGAATACTCGTATCAAATACCAGACGAGGTTCAGCTTGCACTAAAAGGTCTGCTATTTGACAAGATAACAAATACCGGAATAATAGACGTGCAAGGATTTCAAAACCACATAAGCGAATGGGCAAATCTTCTCAACCAACCTATACCCAACATACGAAGAATTACCTTTGATATCGAGGTGGAATCTGAGACTGGAAGAATCCCAGACCCCAAAATTGCAGACAAAAAAATCACTGCGATAGGATTTTGTGCAAATGATGACTACAAGGCAGTCTTTGTACTAAAGCGTGCAGGACTACAAATGGGAACTGATGAACTACCCAAGGATGTCAAAATAAGTTTCTATGACGAAGACAAGGAAGCAGACATGCTAAGAGACGCATTCAAGGTTTTAGAAAATTATCCGTTTGTTATAACCTTCAACGGAGACGAATTTGACATGCCTTTCATGTATAATAGAGCAGAAAGACTAGGGATTCCACTAAAAGAAATACCTTTGATAATGATGCGTGACTCGGCTACGCTAAAAAGAGGCGTGCACATTGATTTGTACAGGACATTTTCTAATCGCTCATTTCAAATCTATGCCTTTTCTCACAAGTATACTGATTTTTCACTAAACACAATCTGTGAAGGACTAATTGAAGAATCCAAGACAGAATATGAAGGAGAACTGGAGGATCTTTCTCTTTACGAGTTGGCAAATTATTGTTTCAACGATTCAAGAATTACGCAAAAGCTTACTAGTTTTAACAATGATTTGTTGATGAATCTTCTTGTTGTCATAACAAGAATTGGGCGCATGCCAATTGATGATATATCAAGAATGGGTGTATCGCAATGGATTCGAAGTCTGTTTTATTATGAACATAGAAAACACAACTATTTGATACCAAGAAGAGAAGAACTTGATCAAAAATCAGGGGCTGCAACAACAGAGGCAGTCATAAAGGACAAGAAATATCGCGGGGGTCTAGTGGTTGAACCCACCGAAGGAATTCACTTCAATGTATCTGTGATGGACTTTGCAAGCCTGTACCCCAGCATAATCAAGGTGAGAAATTTATCATATGAGACAGTAAGATGCATTCATGATGAATGTAAAACAAATACAATACCTGGCACTACACACTGGGTTTGTACCAAGAAAAATGGTCTAACAGCTACTCTAATTGGTTCATTGCGGGACTTGCGTGTGAATTATTACAAGAGTCTATCTAAAAACCCAAATCTTTCTGCTGATCAAAAACAACTGTATACCGTAGTAAGTCAAGCGCTCAAGGTTATTTTGAATGCAAGCTATGGTGTCATGGGCGCAGAAATATTCCCATTGTATTGTTTGCCTGTTGCAGAAGCCACAACTGCAGTTGGAAGATTTACAATTTTGGAAACAATCGAAAAATGCAAATCATTTGGAATTGATGTATTGTACGGCGACAGTGTATTACCAGACACACCGATAATAATTCGAAGAAAAGATGGAGCAATTGATTTGATTCCAATAGAATCATTGATGCCAAAAACTGTGAGCAGCTCAAGATATGGAAAATTTGGAGACATTGATGTTCTGACAGAGAAAGGTTTTACAAAAATAAAATACGTATACAGACACAAGGTAAAGAAAAAAGGGTACAGGATTCTTACCAGAAAAGGGTTTGTAGAGTGTACCGAAGATCATAGCCTAGTGATAAATGGAAAAAGTGTGAAACCTTCAACACTTCAAGTTGGCGACAAGATAAATCTGATTCCGTTCAAAGCAGAGTCCAAAATCCATGTAAACCCAGACCTTGGGTGGTTATTTGGAATATTCGTTGCAGAAGGCACATGCAACATGTACACATATCAAAATAACATCAAATATTCATGGAGACTTGTAAATCAAGACAAGAAGATACTGGAAAAAGCACAAAAAATCATACAAGAACACCTGGCTTTGGAAACAACCTTGATTGACATACGAAAAAGCTCTGCAACATATGCACTTGTTCCAAAAGGTGAGCACAAATTGTTTGTCGATTATTTCAGACTTTTCTGCTACCGTGGAGACCAAAAAGCTGTTCCCCAGCCAATAATCAACGCAAACATTGAGGCAAAAAAGGCATTCATTAATGGAATGTTAGATGGCGACGGACATACCGATGTAAATGGATTGACCATACTTGATCAGATACACAAGACTGTAATGGCAGGTGTCATAACAATCCTTGAACAACTTGGATTAGAATATTCATTACAAATAAGAAATGACAAGTCAAATGTTTGCAGACTGCGAATAATCAAAGATAAAAACGATCCAAGAATAAAACAGTCAGACGTTATTAAAAAAATTGAAACATTTAACATAAATGGATATGTATATGATCTTGAAACAAAAAATCATCACTTTTGTGGAGGACTGGGCAATGTTTTATTGCACAATACTGACTCTTTATTTTTAAAAGCACCATCACAAGATCAAGTGCACAAGGTAGTAGACTGGGCAAAAAGTGAATTTGGTGTAGATTTGGATTTGGACAAGGAATATCGTTATGTTGTGTTTAGCAAGAGAAAGAAAAACTATCTCGGTGTGCAAAAAGATGGCAAGGTGGATGTCAAAGGACTGACTGGAAAGAAATCTCATACACCTCCGTTTATCAGAAATTTGTTTTATGAAATACTTGGAATATTATCGCAGGTGCAAAATGAACAAGAGTTCACCCAGTCTAAAACAAAGATTGGTGACATGATATCTGGATATGCAAAAAAATTAAAAGCAAGACAGATTCCGCTTGTAGAACTTGCATTCAACGTAATGATTAGCAAGTCTCCTGCAGAATATGTCAAGACCATCCCTCAACACATCCGTGCTGCTAAACAGTTGGAGCAGACAAGAGAGATAAAAAAAGGCGACATTATTTCATATGTCAAAATAATCAACAAACCAGGGGTAAAACCTACGGAAATGGCAAGACCTGATGAAATTGATACTCCAAAATACATGGAGTTTATGGAAAGTACATTTGATCAGATTTTGTCATCAATGGACTTGGATTTTGCTAGCCTGATTGGCGAGCCAAAACAGACTGGACTAGACCAATTTTTCTGGAAATAAGTGTGGTTTACTGTCAACATTTTGATCGATTTTGACCACAAAAAAGTCGTTAAAATCGAGTATAAACCCTAAAAATGCTCAAATGTTTACACTAATGTATCAAGTATATCAGTGCTAAAATTTATAAAGAAAGTTGTAGAAATTACATATATGCGAAAAGATTCATGTAGAAACTGTGGTGTTACAATGGAGGAATTCCAACGTTGCACCGTATGTAGCGAGGTAAACCAGTTTGTCTGTTCTACCTGTAGAAAGGCAAGCGATGAGCAGGTTCACCTAAAATGTAGTCTGATCGCAAGAAATGTCATGTGCAACTAAACTTTTCAAATATCCAAAACCTGAACAATTTTGCTTGCTGAAAAAAGACTATTTTCAATTCCACACCAAATAGAGGATTTTAGAATAAATGATAGTTTGACACATCATATCCAAAAATCTCAATTTTTCATTTGCCAAAAAGATCAAGATTTGAAATATTATTATACCACAACAAAATGATGAGCCTTACACAAATGAGCTTTCTTGACTTGTACATGAATCGAAATCCACTGATAACAAGCCCAAGTGAAGAGGGTGAAGTATCTGCCATAGTTTATGGAATTCCTTTTGACTCGACTCATTCATTTAGACCTGGAACAAGATTTGGTCCAGATGCAGTACGACAAGCCTTTAACAATATAGAAATATTTTCAACAAGATTTAACGTAGATTTGGAAAGTGTCAACATAGAAGACCTTGGAAATACATACCACACAGTAGTTGCAACCGAAGTGCTTGATATGATTGGAAAGATTACCACCGAGCTTGCAGCAAGAGACAAGCAGATGATAATTTTAGGAGGAGAACACTTGATTACATATGGCACATACATGTCATTTCCAAAAGAAACCGGATACATTGTATTTGATGCACATTACGATTTAAGAGACGAGTATGCAGATATCAAACTAAGCCATGCAGCATACCTTAGAAGAATTATAGAAAAACGAGGAGCTGAAAACATTGTGCATGTTGGTGCAAGATCATTTGTAAAAGAAGAACTTGCGTTCAAAACAGAGCACAAGGTAAATGTTGTAACAGACAAGGACATCAGGGAGGGTAGAGGACCAAAGATGGTCAAAGACTTCATGTCTACTTTTGACAAGATCTATGTCAGTATTGATTTGGATGTACTAGACCCAGCATTTGCACCAGGAGTTGGCAATCCAGAGGCCATGGGAATCACCTCACGTGAATTATTTGACATGATATACGCACTGGAAGGTAATACTATCAGGTGTATGGATATAGTAGAATTGTGTCCACCATATGACAATGGAGCCACAGCTTCTGTTGCTGCAAAACTAATGTCTGAAGTAATTGCAATGAATTTATCCCGCAAGTAACTTAAGGCAGAAACAAGATTACTATACCAGTGGACGAAAACACCTCAGATCTTGTCAAAAAAGGCACCCAGTTTAGCACCGAAGGAGATTTTGAGAATGCATTGAGTTGTTTTGAGCAAGCAATAATACTTGAACCAAATAATCCTGACCTGCTCAACAAGAAAGGAGTTGCCCTGCGAGGCCTAGGAAGATATGATGAGGCCATTGAGTGTTTCAATAAATCACTACAACTTGACCCGCGAGATTTAGATGCGTCTTGATGTCAAACCATTATTTGTGGTCTTTTTGCCACACTGCGGCCCATGTTTATTCGCATGAATGGTTTTCCCTTGGTCTCTTCTTTGATGCTTGCGATAAATTCTTCAATTGAAAAGTTATGCGGATCCTTTGATTTTCTATCTCGAATTGACAGAGTAGTAGAGTTGACTTCTTTTTCACCAATAACTATGATGTATCGTATCCATTCAGTCTCTGCATCTCGGATACTCTTGCCAACACTTTCATTTCTGTCATCAACATCTACGCGTATCTCATTTTCGGTGAGTTTGTCAGCAAGTTTTTCACAATAATCCAAAAATTCTGGTTTGACGGGAATTAATCGTACTTGGGTAGGGGCAAGCCATAGCGGAAACATTGGTTTTCTTCCCTCTCTTTGGTCTGTTGCTGCTTTTTCTAATAATGTGTATATCACCCTCTCAATTGCGCCGCTAGGAGAGTTATGCAAAATTATGGGATTCAAAGGCTTGTTTGTATCATCCATAAAATCGATATTGTATCTTTTTCCATTTTCTACATCAATTTGGTCTGTAGATAATGCTGATGCTTTCCCAAGATTGTCTACATAATTGAATTCCCATTTTAGTACAAAATAAAAGAATCTCTCTTTCCACATCTCAACAAGCACTGGCTTGCCTAGCTTTGCTACAATTTCTTCAATTAGTGATTTGTTTTCATTGTAAAACTCTTCAGTAAATCGAATTGCCATTTCATAATCTTTATTCTCAATACCTAGTCCAGTTAGCACATCACGCGACAACTCAAATCTTTTCCTAAACTCTTCTTTTGCCTGATTCATGTCCGTACACATTGCATGACAATCAGGCATTGTAAAAGCGCGTAATCTTCGAAGACCAACTAGTTCACCAGATTGCTCCCTTCTGAAACTATATCTTGTCAATTCATACAGTTTCAATGGCATATTTTTGTACGATAATTGAAAGTCTTTTGCCATCAAGAACTGGCCAAAACACGCTGCAAATCTCAAGAAGAGGTGTTTTCCTTCAGAATCAATACTGTATTGTCGTGCCGGAAATCTATGAAAATAACTTTCCATACTAGGATGATGTGAATCATACATGATTGGAGTCTCTACCTCAAATCCCCCATATTCCATCACTTTATCTGTCACATATCTTTCAATCAGAGATTTCATTAGTCTACCATTTGGATAAAATCTCATGTTGCCAGCATCTGATGCAGGTTCATAATCTGCAATGGCTAATTTTTTCATCAATTTTACATGAGGCGGAGGTTCATCAACTGCTCTTTTTTTAGCAGCTTCGTATTTTGCCAACACCTCAAGATTCTGATATTTTGCAAAATTAAATTTGTCAATATCATGTAATTTTCCATCCGGAGTAAGTATGTGCCAATATGACTGGATCTTGGATTCTGCTTTTAGTGCGTTTGATGATGAATCTTTTTCTTTTTCATCTCCTGCTGTAATCGTTTTAGAATTTTCAGCCAACGGATGTCCTTTAACTTGGAGTTTGTATGATTTGGTCCAACCAAATGGTGAGCGATATACCTCAAGACCTGGCGCATTTTTTTCCATGTCTTGCAGTAAAAGCAACGCAGTTGTAGGAGATGCAAGCTTTGAACTCAAGTGAGCATATGGATATAACAATAATTTGGAACAGCCTATTTTTTTCATAGATTCAGAGATTTCAGCAATTGCCCTTTTTGCAACATCTGCATTATCAGACTCTTCTACTGCTACAAATGCAACTACGATCTCTTCGAGGCGTTTTGATTCTGGAATAATTTCTTCAGCAGATTTTATTTCCTTTTTTACTGGCGTATACTCGACATAGTCGCAGTGTAGCTGTAATATTCGCATGTTTTATTTTTGCCTGGGTTGTTGAATTAAACTTTATGCCAAAACCAAGATGTAAAGATAAAAAATATTCAAAAAAAACTTTGCTAGCATTAGAATGCCATCTAAATTATCTGCGTCTCATTTTCTCAAGCTTGGTAGTTATTCGAACTATTTTTTCAATTATCTCATCATTGCTACCCTTTCCAGCCAAAAACTTGACTAGCCAATCTATCTCTTCGTTGTTAAGTAAGTTCTCCATGGATTATACCACTTGATCTGTAGGTATCCATAAGTATTTTCATGATTTCCCCTATACTGATTTTATTATAACATCATCACGGTTGTAAAGTATCTTTTCATGTGTTATGGTAACAGTACAATTTTGTTTGAATTTCATCTCTTTTTTGTTCCCTACTGAATCTTTGAAGGTTATACTTGGTTCATTAGTCAAATCAATCTTGTATTGTGTTCCTTGTTTGAGTTTTTTTAGTTCCTGGCAACCCTGCATGTTGATAAGCAAAGAGCATGCTACAGAGTTTGATTCAGAAGTAGACATTGCTGATTTGCTAATTTGCAATTATAAAAACGGTTGCGTCATTCCCATATGCGTTAATTTGTATTTCATAACATTCGTACCAAATTCGGATATGCTCTGGAATCAATTGAAATTATTTTTCTTGAGAGTCTTTTTTCTTGTCATCATACGAGTACAAAGAATCATCACGCACATAGGTGCCTGCATCTCTAAACTTGCTCGTAGTATCATCACCTTTCTTGCTATACCAACGTCTAAAAACTATCGCTGCAGGTCCACCTATCAAACTAAGAAGCAGCGGATAAATCCAACTATCCATTATGCATGTTGCACCATTGTACCATTATGGAATGGTCATCTAATAAAAATCCGTCTCAGATTATATGATTTTGAAAATATATTATTATCAGCAGTTTGTCAACCTGTCAAGTAAATACATCCTATTTCTTGTGTCTGGTAGTAAACAGATCATTTTTCTTCATCTTCCACTTGTTTCTTTCAAGGGTCATATTTTTGATCTCTGACTCGAGTTTCTTTTTTGCATCTGGAGTAAGGTTTGGATCTTTTAGCAACTCATTTTTTTCATTAATTTTCTTTGTACATCGTTCAATCTGTATGTCTATCCCTTCAAAACTCATTGTTATTTTCTTGCCATCCTAGTAATTTAGCAATTTCTGTTCAATCATTTAATAATGGAGTTTGTCTGTAATGAGTTAACTGCATATTTTCACACAGTGCAGATGTCTTTTATCAAAACGACAAAATTGATTGTCTCATCATAAGACATATTCTGTCTTTTATCATGCAAAAACCTGTATTATGCAACATTGAAAATTGATGAAGAAATGGCAAAAGAGATCGCAATAAACTATCTCACGCACAACAAGATAGATGTGATTAATTGCTCGGCAATGCTAAAGGGAAATGAGTGGCATGTTAGCGTCACCATGGAAAAAAATCAACCGGTAACCAAAGTAGTGCAGATCAATGCGGACAGCGGTAAAATAGTCACTACTGATTTTCTTGGAGGCCTAGACAAATCAAAACTTGGTGCATTAGCATTTGGACTGTACTATTACGTTGTAAGTACCTTCTTCAATGACACGCCAACCCAAGGGGCAGTCAGTCTGGTAAACATGGTTTCTCAAACTTGATAGTGTATTGTAAACAATACCTGAAAAAGACACGTCTTGGGACACACCAGTTGAGTTGTTTTAAAAGACCAAGATAAAATTATCTTGCAGCGTTAATCTCAATTGCTACATCATCCCACAAATCTTTACTGCTTGCAGCCCATTTGCATGTTACAGTTGTAGCCGATGGCACCGTTGTAGAACTAGATGCACCAGTTATCTCGTTTGGTACGTTTACATTCCACTGTTGCGTCCAAGTTGGAGAACCAAGTGTCATACCACCCCATATTGATGGCAGGTCAAGGACCAAGTCGTCATCATACTTTGTAGTGATAGAAATATGAGGGCTGCCAACAGAGGTATTGTGATTCTTGGCTGTAGTAGCTATGGGGTTTGCTTGGTTTACACCCGAAAAAGAGTAAGCACCAGCTACTGCCTGTGTTGGTCCTGCCATGGTAACTACAATGTCTCCTGTTCCGTTTGGTTTCTTGAGATACCAGAACTCGGCATCATTGTTGTAAAATGACATTGTTCTCATTTTAAGGGGCATTCCGCCAAATGTTATCGACGTCACAGTGTTGTTGTTTGCACTTACTCCAACTACAAGTAGATTACTGTTACCAGTACCAACTGTAAAGTTTGATAGTGTTAGCTGGTTTGATGAAGAGACAGTGCCAGAGGTATATTGTACATTGTTGAGTACAATGGTACCTGAAGTAGACCCACCACCAGCAGATCTGCTTTGGGTGGTAGCAGATGTTGTATTAGATGGAGAGCTTGTGCCGATTGCATTTATTGCAGATATGCGATAAGTGTAAGTGGTATTTGCTACAAGGCCAGTATCAGAGTATGTGGTATCTGTTGATGCAGTATTTCCAATTAGTACAGACCATGTTGAACTGCCATTTGTAGGCCTGTCAATTTCATATCCTGCTATGGTAGAACCACCATTGTTTGATGGTGCAGTCCAGGATAGATTGATCTGTGATGATGAAGATGCTGAGGAAGTTAGTCCAGATGGAGCAGATGGTATAGTAGCAGTTGTGCCAGAATCGGTGTCAAGATCTGCCACTTCGGTGCTAAAGTATGATGGTAATACATCATAGGGATTGGAACCTCTAGCATCAGTGATGTATATGTAACCTACATGACTCAAGTTGCTAGTTATGTAACTCACACTGGGTAATCTTACTCCTAATGCCATGATGGAAAAGTTGGATGCAGGATTTTCACCATTGAAGGTATTTGACAAGAGTGTTGACAGGGTTGGCAAACCTGTCTTCTCATATATGACCAAGTTGTCTACACTTCCAACATAGCTTGACAATGTCCTAGTTCCAGGATTTCCAACAGTCAGTGGCATTCCATGAGAATGCACATAATTTGTAAGATCCGTATAGTATGATTCACATCCTGAGCCATTTGCCATGTCATCAAAGAAGATTCCATTTACTTTATACCAGTTGTAGTATGACATTGCATCTGATTCTACATCATCGGCACTTCGTCCACAATATCCAGTATCATCATATCCTATAACGACAATTCCAGCTGCCTGCATCTGTTTTACTGAAGATATGAGGTTTGAATCAATAGACGAGTCAGGACCATTATTGGGATTGATTATAACAACAATTGGTACTGATGGGTGGGCATTTTTTTCTTGAAGTACTTGAGGCCAGTTACTTTCATGGTGTGAATATAATGGTATCATGATTCCAATTGATGGAGTTGCAAATGCATGATGGGGGTTTGCAATTACCGTTGTGGTAAAAATTATCATGATAACAAGAGCGCAGAAAAATGTTCCTTGTAATTTTATCAGCATATTGTTCTAGACTGGATTCATTTTAGTTTAAAAAAGGTGCGTAGGAAAAAAATGAATTATTCTACTATGAGATCGTTCAACATTCGTCCTACAATTTTCTTATGTTCTAGCAAGACTCGTTGGTCAAACGCTGTCTCGAGTCAATTCAAACCTAAAAAAGTAACTTTTTACAGAAATATGATTTCACATTATTGTTTTAAAAATATGGTTTGTGATCCGCGTCAAGTGTCATTCTGATGACCAAGACATGCTATGTCAATTTCTAACCGGATTTCATCCCGTATCAAAAAGAGGTCCCGGTCCGTAGACATGTATGTACTCAATTTTTAAGCAGAAACGGTGTATTGTATACCATGGGCATAATAGAAGACATTGCAAGGACACTTGATGACCTCCTCTCACCCTTGGTAAATGTATCAGTCAGATCCTCTGCTGGCCTCCCTGAGGACATGCCGGCTCCCAAAAAAACATATCCTCCCCGCGTGGTAGACAAGCCTCTCATAGACGTAATAAGAAAGGGAAACAAGATACGCATTATTGCCACACTTGCGGGCATAAGAGAGGAGGACTTTTGGTACGAGGTACGGGATGGCATACTTGCTATCGAGATTACAGGCCTTGGCCGTGTGTTCAGGAAGGAGATCCCGTGTAGTACACCCTCCGGCAGCATCTACCTCAAGTCTGCAATCTCAAACAACTCTATTCTTGAGCTGGTCTTTGTCAAGAAGAGGGCTGCTACCAAGAAAAGCAAGGATGTGGCAGATCGCACAAGAGTTTCAAAATAGTAGGGAGGGGTAAGAGACCGGTACACGCATGCCGTGGCAGCCGGGCCCCTTAAATTTGCGAGATTATTTTGTCAAGCTTGTCATTTACCTGCTTTAGCTGGTCAAGCATCTGCCTGAGTAGTGCTACAGCAGGATCATCCGTAGTGCTCATGTCTACATTTATTGTCCGTCGTTAATAAAGTGACATAAAAAATTGGTGTGGAATCTTTCTAGATTAAAATGGTGATTCGGGCCGGACACGCTACTGTACAGTACATTTTTTGGTTCCATGTGTACATAAATTTACCTGATGCAGTTGTTTCGTCAGGTAGTTTAGTTACTTGTAGCAGATAGTCCTTGCGTTCCAAGAAACGGAACTCGACATACTCGGCATTGTCCTGCGGCGGTCCAATACGACCGGGACTCGTCGAAATCTCAAATATCTTTTCACTCGTGTTTTTTATACGAGCTGTAGAGTAAAGAAGAACGTTGCACCCTTACCATCTGAATTATTCTCAGCCCAAATCTTACCACCATGCATTTCTATTATGTTCTTTGAAATAAAAAGGCCCAAGCCCGTACCCTGTGTTGAAATAAACTTGCCAAATAATGTACCCGCTATTTCTGGCGATATGCCAACACCAGTATCTCGAATTGCTACTAGTGCGTAACCATCTTTGCTGGATACATTTATCTCAATTATTCCATGCTTTGTAAATTTGATTGCGTTTACTAACAGGTTGGAGATCACTTCATATAGCATATTCTTGTCAGCGTTTACTAGAATATTACCAGTAGACTGTGGATTAAATACAATCTTTACATCTTGTTCTTTGCCTACAAGCGGTCGTATCTCTTCGATAACTTTTAAGATCTTTTCTTGGAGGTTTATTTTTTCTTCATTTAATTGGAATTTCCTATGCTCTAGTTTCGATACCATTAGCAACGAATTGATAAGTCCAGAGATTCGTTTGGTGTTTCTAACAATAATTTCAGCATAATCTCGTGAGAGATTTATTTTTTCACTCTCCTTTTTAAGATTCTCCTCAATTTCTTCACTCATTAAAACAACTGATTGCACCGGTGTTTTTAATTCATGGGCAGCAATGTTGATAAATTCTCTCTCCATCTTTTCAAGGGCTATTAAATGATCATTTGCTTCTTTTAATGAGTCATTAGTGAGCTTCAAATCTCGAGTCCTGTCCTCGACTAACTTTTTGAGTCGATTATTCCATGTAAATAAAATTACTGCGATTAGTACAGTAATTAATCCAACAATAACAATACTGATCAGGTTTACTAGTCTTGGTTGTTCAGCAAGTGCTACAGCGTTTAACGTAAAGTCATGGGGGGCTGATACGTATATCACACCAAAACTATCATTTCCAATCTTTATCGGATCATATGCTATAGTGGTGGTTTTTCCCATATATGAAAAATCCACGTATCCAGTCTGACCATTTAATGAATTTCGCACAAATGTATTGAACTGATCTTTAATATCTGATGGAATTACTGATTGAATTTCTTTTCCAAAAATGTTTTTTCCAATAAACTTTGTGTTGGAAGTAGTAGAATTACTACTGTAAAGAAGTATTCCCCCTTTATCCATTAAACCTAGACTATTTTCGTATCCCGGGGCTAGATTATCTTTAGCAAATTGCCCAAGCTTACTTATTGGAACTCCTGCAACTATTACGCCATTAAACGAATTAGCCTTGTCTGAATCATTTGTGAAAATAGGGTAACTGATAGTTAAAGCTAGGGTACCATTCTTTACTTCAATTGTATTGCTATAATAAGGCATAAGAGTTTGTTTAGGTTTTGAGTAATAATCTCCGTTACTTACGTCGGTTCCAATATTTTTCATGCCCGCTGTAGTCCATAATAATTTGCCATCCTTTCCTATCCATGCATATACTCCTGTAAGGTCAGCAGTAGATTTTTGCGCAGAGTTGAAAAGTGGAACTGAATCAGGCACATCTTTATTTAATATCGTTTTTGAATGCGAAATTATTTCCAAGTTAGAGGTAATTACTCCAACCTTTGTCGCAAACTCGTTTGCAATATGGTGTGATTGGATCTTAGCCTCGGCTCTTATCTCATTTTCAGATAATTCTAGTATTTGGGATGCGCTAGTATTGGAATATTGATATGTAATAATTGATAAAATAATGGTTACTGCCAGGATTGTTATGATAAGTAAAATTTCCTTCGATAAATTGATTTGTGACAATTTAGATTTTTTTTCATCAGACATATCAATTATGGCTATGGGTTCAAAAATTTAGGTCTTTGTAAGGCTTTAATTTTTAATTAGCGTGCATTGTTACTAATGTTAGAACTTATCAATTCAACTAGTTGTTTTATTGTGATGGGCTTTCTAAGAAAGTTCGTTCCTCCTAGGTTTGGTACAATATTGTTTGGCACCTCTAGAAATTCAAATGCTGAAAGAAAATAGATCTTGGCTTCAAAATCAATCTCTTTTATTTTTTCATACAATTCAAACCCACTCATTTGAGGTAATTTCACATCTAACAAGATAAGATCATACGTTTTTGGTCTGAAATTCTTCAAAGCGTCTATTGGGTTGTCATAAGTATCTACATCAATTCCCTTACTGGTCAAACCACGTGAGATTGCTTTTAGAATGTCATGTTCATCATCTACAAAAAGAATCTTAGTCAACCAAGACAGGTTTAGATCTTTTAGTATATATCCATATGTCAAAAAAATAGTCAATTATCAAAAGATGTACTGTTTTCATTTTGACTTTATCCTGTAAAAGACAATTAATGACATGGTACCTACCAACAAAACTGGAATTGCAAATGGGAATTCCGGAGTTGACACAGACGAATATCCATTATGCTGTATGACAGTCATTTGTTCCCTTATTAATTCGAGTTGTTTTTCAACTGTGGGGGATGCACTTGTGCAATCAAGCAAGGGCTCAGAATAGTGCTCGTATCTAGAGTCAACCACATAAAAACCCAAATTCATCATGGTTGAATTATATTTTTGAGATTCAAGTACAACGAAAAAGTCAGTTTCAATTTTTGCATTTGTTGGATTGCCACAATCATGACCAACATTTACAAATTGCTCAAGTCATATGTCTTGTGGAATTATGTGGACGTGTTATAGATAGTTTGTTGATTTATTTGAAAGTGAACTAGTGGTTTGCTTTTTAGACTCGATAGTAAAATCAAAATTCCTGCTCCAACTAGTATAGAAAACTCCAAAATCCAAATAGGATACGGAATAGAAATATTTTCACACATACTTCGATATACATGGGGCGGAGAAGGTGTGACACATTGTTCAAATTGCATTTGGTTTATTGAAACTTCGATGATTTGATCTACTAATAATATGCTGAAAATAGAAAATATTATAATTCCTATCCTTACTTTCAGTTTGTGCCCGATAGAATAACCTTTCATGATGTCATATTTTCATTCATATAAGAAATAAAGTTTTGGAGGCATTGGGTTCAAGGATTAACACACTCTCTCTAATTGATTATAAAATATGTAGACTCTTCTCTCTGTGTTTGCGTAATTGATATTTTTTCTGTTTGCATGATCTGTACGAATGTGTGTAAACATGAAGACTGTTGTGCAGGACATTTCTTTTGGGTACGGTACCAAAGTTATGGTTGATACTGTGCATTTCATTTGCCATGTGACAGGACGATTGTCGGTGCATTTACGGTGAAAGTATAACGGTCTTACATAATGTTCGTAGCATATTCATATGAATATCGAAGTCCAATATATGGTCATTGTACCTGATAAGTAGTAACAGTCACAATCGGTTTCTTACGCTAGTCTTTGCCTCGCTGTTCTTGGTATCACTTGGAATGATT
>JAJPEA010000137.1 GCA_023252335.1 Nitrosotalea sp. | reverse complement strand
TTATTTTTGTATAGCTTTATAAGACTAAAAACAAGATTGGCAAATAGTTGAGTCTTCCATCCTCCAGTCATGCGTATGGGATCGGATTAATTGCAGTTATTGTAGGCGCTGCCATTGGAGTTTCATATTACCAGCTTTACTATATTCCAGAACTTAATGCAAAACCGATAGTGCCTGATAAAGTTCTTCATCCAGGTGATACAACTACAATAACTATCGTACCTGGCGCAGAAAACCAAGCACAAATACAAAATTTTGTGCCTAAAAAAATTGAAGCCCAACTTGGAGTAAATAATCTAGTTATTTGGAAAAATACCAGTCCTGACACTGGCCATACTGTCACACCTGATCCAAATAGCGTATTCACTGACAGCTATAGCGGTAAATTTGGTTCTCCTGGAATAATCAAAGCAGGAACGTCATATCAATTTCTATTTACGCAAGAAGCTACGATAAAGTATCATTGTGATCCTCATCCTTGGATGACTGGTGAAATTGACGTAGTACACGGTGCTCTAACGTCCTAGTGCTAGACAAAATTAAGGCATTAATTTTCCAAAAACAACATCACTTTCAATCTCTTTATGTTCTTGGATTATTGATGCTCTAAATTTGATTTCATGAACTTCTTTTGGTTCAAATTCTATTGAAGCAGTAAATTCAACTAAATTTTGTTGCATATCATTTTTGTTGATAAACAGCCTTGAAAGATTTTGTGATATTGTTTTGTTATTGTATGATCTGTAGACTATGAGTTGATTGGAGCCTAGAATTTGAGCATTTACTACTACCCCGTCATATCTCCCGGAATAATTTACTTGGATCTTTCCCTTGATTATCTCACTACATTTGAATGTCAAATTTTCTATTTTTAGCTCAATGTCTTTCATATTGTTTGATCTTCAAATGAAGATAATTAAATTATTGGAACTTGTTTGATTGTATATTCTTAAGTTATCTAGAAAGCGGGCCCGAAGGGCTTCGATCCCTTGACCACTGGATTAGAAGTCCAGCACTCTATCCAAGCTGAGCTACAGGCCCAAATACCGGGCAATTGGTAGCAGTATTAAGGGTTTTTACAACCAATTTTTTTTATTAAGATCTCTTTCCATCTTGAAGAGAAATTGTTGTGAATACCCAGCATATGGACCAAAATATTCTACAATTTCTTCATGAAGTTTTTCATATTTTTTTTCCGTTACAGGTTTTTCTGTTACGTTGTCAAAATATTTTTTATAATATTTTAACAAAATTCTTTGCGTCCATCTATCAATCGGAAACGCTTCCATCTTGTCAAGAGAAAACAGTGCGATACAGTCTGCTACCTTATTACCTATTCCAAGAATTTTTTTCAGTGATTCTTTAGCAGTGTAATAGTCTGTTTTTTTCAATCCTTCAAAATCAATCTTACCAGAATTAGCTGCTTGTGCTGCCGCTTTGACATATTTTGCTCTAAATCCTAGTCTGCAATCAATAAGGTCTTTCATTGATGCATCTGCAAGGGTCTCTGCCTTTGGGAATGTGGAAAATGCATGTCCCTCAAATTCTTGCTTACTACCAAACTTTCTGCACAAGTTTTCTAGCATTGATTTGATGTTTTGTATGGATGAATTTGATGAGCAAATAAACGATATATAGCATTGAAATGGATCTTGTCTTACTAGTCTCAAACCTGGTGACTTTTTTACTGCACTTCCTACAATCTTGTCTCTGCTAATGTCTGATAATATTTTTTTTAGATTGTCATCTGATCTAAGAAAGTTATCTGTGTTACCTGATGATGATCTGGTACTAAAAGGAGATTGTTTTAGTATGAGAAGATCCTGACCGTCTATGCCTATCCACTGATCTTCAATTTTATTCCAGAGAAAAACCTGACCACTGTTAATTGTAGTTTCTATGTTTATCGTGTCTATTTTCTGCATGTTATACTGTTATTGTTTCACCAGCTTCTGGTGCATATGCATCAAATCCAAACTTTTCATGTATCTCGTTTGCAAATTTTGTGCAAGAATCGCTGTCACCATGAATGGTAAGAACTTTGGGATTGCCTTTTATTTTTTTCATCATGTCAAAAAGGGAATTCCTGTCAGCATGTCCTGAAAATTCAAACTGTCTTACCTCTGCATCACACTTGAACTCTTTTCCTCTAGTACTGACACGTCCAGTGTCCAAAAGTTTTCTTCCTGGTGTTCCTTCGCCTTGATATGAAACCAATGCAATGCCATTTCTCTTGTCTGCTGCCAAGTTTTGCAAATAAAATACTGCTGAACCGCCTACCAACATACCTGCTGGTGAAATTATGACAGCTGGTTCACCTAGTGCACTCTTTCGTTCCTTTTCTCCTTTTATCCAAACTGCTTGATGGACAGCATCTGCAAAAACTTTTGGATCGCGCAAATATTCTGGATAATTCAACATTATTTCATTTACTTTTACAGCCATTCCATCCATCACTACTTTATGTTTGAATCCTGCATTTTTTAAAACACATGCAATCTCTTGAGATCTTTCTACTGAGAAAGCAGGCACAAAGAGTGAGCCTTTTCTATCTAATACCTCATATGCAAATTCCATGAATTTTTCTTCAGATTCATTTCGAGGCATTTGATTTGTCTGAGAATACGTGCTTTCTGTAATGACCAAGTCAACCTCTCCAAAATCAAGGTCTGCGTCTCTTAACATTCTGGATCCTCTTGGATTAATATCGGCAGTGTAGAATAGTCTCTTGTTTTCAGATTCAACCAAAACTGATGCACCGCCTAAAACGTGACCTGATTCGAGTAGTTGAAAAGAAGCATTTCCGCGTTCCACTTTTTCTTTATATTTTATCTCTTTTGAGTGCATCATCATCTTTGATACGCTGGTAAAATCATATGGTAGTTGGCTTTTTTGAATTCTGAGCATGTCTTCAATCAATAGTCTTGAAAGATCAAATGTTGGGGGGGTGGCATATACGTCAGTGCTACCGTTTACAAATAACGATGGCATGTTTCCTGAGTGATCCAGGTGGGCATGGGTTATGATGGCTGCATTAATTTCATGTGGGTTTACTGCAATTGGATATAGTGATTCCTTTTTTAGCTCCACACCATAGTCTAATAGAAAACTAGCCCCGTCACAATTGACTTGAAAAGCTGACCTTCCTACTTCCTTGGCAGCACCTAGCACTCTTACTTGCAAGAATTCAAAACCTTTTCAAAGTACTTTTAAATCTTTAGCACTTGATCTTGACCTGATCTGTTATGCTACTTGCATAATTTACAAAAGACTTAATTAGATCAAAAAAAAATGATCCGAGTATGGGT
>JAJPEA010000136.1 GCA_023252335.1 Nitrosotalea sp. | reverse complement strand
ACAATCTCTGGATAACCCTTGCCCTCTTCAATCATTTTGCTAATCCCTTTGACATGGCCTTCTATTCTTGCCAGTCTTTTCTTAACTTCAGGCAGTTTGTGATGAGTCATTCTCTCTTATTTTTCAAAAGCGAGATATTTATCTAATCGGATGGTTTATCCAACCTACCTTGAAACAAGAATGAAAATTCCTATTGCGGCAATTACAAAGCCCACTATAGAGTCGTTATACTTTTCTGGAATTTTTGCTAGCGTCTTTGCAAGTCCTACCGTGCCAAGCTTGACTAGAATTAGAAGTGTTATGATTGAAGCAATTGCAAAGACAATTGCCAATTCTATTGCAAAGTAAAATCCAGCAGGTATTGCAGAGAGGAAAATTGGAACTATGCTAAGGTCTGGAGAAAGTGCAGCTCCCAGTACTGCAAAATATCCAACACTGCTAGTTAGTTTACTGATATCTTTTCTCTCTTTATTATTTTCATGGTCATGTTGTTCATTTCCATGATGAATATTATTTTCATGATGATGTGGATGTTTTGCTACAAGTGAACGAATTCCAACAATCAAACCCACAACTAGCATGGTTATTCCTATTCCAATGTCAAGATATGATGAAATCAAATTAGAAAATACTAGTCCGACAACTACAACTACAAGACCCAAGCTCACAGATAACGCTACATGACCAATCGCAGTTACAAGTGATACTCCAAAGAGTTTCTTTGGAGCCCATTGTTTGGTCCTTGCAAGCACACAGAGTGTAAGCCAGTGGTCAGGCGCTGCCATGTGCAATATTCCAACTATGGCAGCTCCTATGATGTACGTAATAGGATTAATCAACCAAGGCACACCTTTCTATGATTGATGGCAAAAATTAGTCACTTAAAAGGTTATCCTCCCCCAGGGGATGAGGATGCATTGTTTAAAATTTTATTTCATAACTCATCTATTTGCAACAGCAACTTGTTCTAGATCGGATAATTTTATACCATTGAAGAAATTATCAAGTACCATCTGCATTCCACTACCAAATTCCATGTGAGAATAAAATATCACTTGGTATCCTTTTTCAAAAAACTGGAATTCATAATTATTCATGCCTTCAGGAACATTACCATAAGGAGATGCATAGATGGTTACATTTCCTGCTCTCCATGCTTTCAGATACTTGTCAACTGGCCCATAAAGATGCAAATCCTTTACAGTTCCAGTACAATTACAAAATATCACATCAATGCTTGGATTGGCCATAATTGCATCATCTGAGGTATATTGAAACCACGTACCATCCACACTAGGAACGATATCAATTAGAAATGTCTTATCGTCAAGCTCAAGTGGAAATTGTATGCTGTTTTTGCTAGTCTTTGCATAATCTGCGAGCATTTCTTCGGAGGTTTTCAATATTTGCTCTTTTGACAAATGTTTTCCATCTCCAATTAGGCCATTCTTGTCTACAGTCCATGTTGGCGGTTTTACGTATATGTATCCATCCGAGTCCACACCAAGATCTAATTGAGGTAATGCATCTTCTACTGGCTTTGACATGAATTTTATTCCAAAAAAGTATGATGCACCATCAATTATTCTGTAACTTTCAAAGTGACATGGATCCTCAATTTTTTGTCTTCCATCTTGAGGCCAGTATCTTATCATACAATGAGACTCTAAATCAAGCATGCTGTATGCACGATATGATGAAATGTCTTCCTTGTCCCCTCCAAGCCATACAGGTAATCGTATCAAGAGAAATCTCTGGTATGCATTTGCATTATCACTATAATTGTATGAACTTGGATATGTGAAAACTCCAAAACTACTGGGTTTCATATCAGAGATCCTGACATATCCTTCAAATGAATTCCGATAATTTGAGACAAAGTATATTCTTTCATCTTTATCTGGTTTTGTTGAATATGATGGGTATACTATCACCACATATGTGGCAATAGCAAAAACAACTATTGATACAATAAAGATAGAAAATTTTGAAATGTGTAGAGTTTTCATTAAAATTAACCACTAGACAAATTCAAGGGTGTAAACGGCAAGATAATTGCACCTGCAATCCTCAAGAGTTCAATATCATCAGGATTTGTACAAGGATTACCATGACCTGAGGGATATTCGCATAAACTTAACGGATGGATTATTGCATAGTGGTCAACCCTGTTGATGGTCACTTTTTCAATGTAAACATTAGAGCCAAATTTTTGAGCCGTAAAGGTACGATCAACATTGAGAGGACAAGGAAGCCCAAACGTTTCACAAGGGCCAGGAATTGTAGTATCGTTTAGAACTACAGTTTGGGTTGCGTTTTCTGGAGATTGAGGCAACACCAAGATTGATCCCTGGAGCCACGGATGAGGTTGTGTATGATATTGAAATTCTCCTGGTTTTGTGAAAGTAAAATTGAATGATTTTCCAGGCAATATTATTCCATGACTATATGGACCTTTTTCGAATGTGGGATCTGGCTGATTGTACGTAGTAGCATCTATTTCATTTCCTGCATCTGACTCGTTTATCCAACTGACTGTGTTGTTTACCCCGAGAATCACTGTTAGATATTGTGGCTCAAAATTCTTATCAGATCTCTGTTCCTCAGAATCTTTTGGAATTATTATCGTAGTTACACTAGGACTAGTCATACTAGTCTGTAATGGTTGATTTGACACATGTTGTTCAGGACAAAATGTGCATGGAGATTGATTATTGTGCAGTGTGAAAAATGTAATGGATGCAATTATCGCAACTGTGGCTGCTCCAATGATTGAAAAATATAGAATTTTCATATTTGAGACGTACTGGATAGGCATGGCTTAAAAAAGTGATGAAGAATTCCTCTAGTTTTCAATAAAAAATATGACAGATTTGTAATCCCTTTTAGTATAATTGACCACTAGAACTCTTAAGTTATGGTCTGTTTGCAAGACAAACCGTCTTGACAGGTACAGAAATACGCCAAAGCAAATTTCATGATATATCTCATTTTGGAGTACGATTGACAATAGGCACGATCTTTATTTCAGCTGGTTTTATCAAGTTTGATCCAAGTTTTGCCACATATCTACCGCAGATGGGCCTTCCAACAGAACTGCAATATCTTTTCGCATTGGAGGAATTCATCCCAGGCATTTTGATAACCATTGGTGTATTGACAAGAATTTCTGCATCAGTTATCTCACTTGTAATGCTTGGCGTAATATTTTACGTCGACAAGGCATCACAATTTATTGGACCAAACGGGGCTGAGCTTCCAATAATACTTCTTGCAAGTTCTCTTGTCATAATAACAATAGGTCCTGGAAAAAT
>JAJPEA010000135.1 GCA_023252335.1 Nitrosotalea sp. | reverse complement strand
CCACATTGCCTCCATACATGACTCCAATAGAACCCCAAGTAGGAAAGTTCTATGACAGTCCGGTCGCTTTAGGTGCAGGTGCTAGTGCAGTTTTGACAGTAACAATGACTGCATTAGGATGCAAACTAACAACATGGACCTACAGATGGATGGCAGCTTGGTCTAAGTGGGACTAAACCCCCTTTCTCCTTTTACTTTTATTCTTTAATCAACCATCAAGCTACCTTGAGCTTTATTTTTGATTAAAAAAAGTTACACAACGTGTGATCTTTTATTATCTCTTAAAACTAAACATTATTTCTAAATTAGTTGATATTGAAACAACAATATCAACTGATTTCAGATCCTAAACCATTTGTCAAGTGGGCAGGAGGCAAGAGACAACTTTTACCTGTCATCACAAGTCACATTCCCAGTAAATTTGATAGATATTTTGAGCCATTTCTTGGCGGCGGCGCAGTCTTTTTTTCTCTTGTATCTAAAGAAAGAAAAGCAAAGTGGTTCATCTCTGATCTCAACTCTGATCTGGCATTGTCGTATGTTACAATCAGAGATAGAGTAAAGGAACTTGTCTTGTCATTAGAGAACCACGCTGCAAACTATGCCAAAAATCAAAGTTCATACTATTACAAGGTGCGAGAAGCCAATCCAAAAAATGAAATTGACAAAGTTTCACGATTGATATTTCTCAACAAGACATGCTTTAACGGATTGTATCGAGTAAACAGCAAAGGAAAGTTTAACGTTCCTGTTGGAAGATATGTAAATCCAAACATTGTAAACAAGGAAAATCTTTTTGAGGTCAGCAGGGTATTGCAATCAAAAGATATCTCAATTAAATGCCAAGATTTTGAAGATGCACTAAAAGGTGTAGGGCATGAAGATTTTGTTTATCTGGATCCGCCTTATCAGCCAGTCAGTACAACTGCTAGTTTTACAAGCTATACTGATAGCAACTTTGATTTTGGTGACCAAGAAAGACTATATGCCAAGTTCAAAGCACTTGATAAAAAAGGTGTCAAGGTGTTACTATCAAATTCCAGGTCTGATGAAATAATTGAACTCTTTAACGAATTCTCAGATGGGATAATAGAGATAAATGCAAATAGATTCATCAACTCTGTGTCACAAAAAAGAACTGGGCACACTGAACTGTTGATTAAAAACTATTAAGTCGTAAGGATGCCAAATTTCAATAAGATAAAATCAAAGATGTTTCCAGTCTTGATTGTCTTGAATTCTGGAAAAAAAGCGCAAATCCTGCAAATGGCCAAAAATACGAGTGTTGAGCTCTTAGAAGACACACGGTCATTGCACGACATTTTGGAATCCTGCAAGGACGCCTGCAAAATGATTGGAATATCTAATGTAAACACGTGGCTAGACCTCGAGATTAATGGTTATCTGGTAAGGTACAAAACAAGAGATGAACTCTATCAAAACCTTCCATCATACAGAAGGACCGCTTGGAAGTTTTATGATCTTTATGGGAATTTGATCAATCTGCCCCCTGACATGATGAGCCTATTTGGCAAGTCGACTGTATATCACTCTGTAAAGGAATTGGAGGGCCAAGGTCAGATAATTGTTGAAAGCAAGTTCATGGATGGATTTAACAAGTTCATTGCAGAACATGGCATGGATCAAGTATCAAAAAGCTTGAGAATCCATGAAGCAAGAATCTCAAAAGATGAAATCAAACACGTTCTTGAAGGAATAAAGAAAAAAATCCAAGAGTTGCTTGATATGATAATCTCCTTGCTTGAAGTAGAATGAATGCTTGATTTGTGTTGATGAAAAGTTAATTTGCTAGTTTCACAATATACTTTCATCAAAAATAGAAGATCAATAATCCGTTGTAATTCGTTTCTTTTAATTCATAGTACAAACTATTCAAAAAAATCATCTTGTGGAATGACTGGAGGAAGTTTTAGAGCATGACTGGTTTTGGCTCTATTGGGGGGTTGATGATAGGCATTCTTGGGCTTGCAATTGCAGCCTATGGATTAGATATTCACGAGGCTTATTCAAGTCAAGCATTTTCACTTGGAATTGTATGTATCGCAACTGGAGGCCTTGTTGTATGGACTAGTAATAGAAAGCAACACAATCCAATTCTTGCACAAAAATACCAAACAGAGTCGCAAAAAACAGACCTTGATCAAAACCAGATAAAATACAGAAATCTCTATGAAGGCTCGCCTGTTTTGCAAAGGACTGTAAATACTGCTGGAATCATATTGGAATGCAATCAGGCATATGTCAAAAACTTTGGACATTCAAAAGAAGACATTCTTGGCAAGTCGCTATTTGATCACACTGCAGAAAAAAGTATGGAAGACATGAAAAAAACCTTTGAAGCATGGAAGAGATCAGGTAGAGTAGAAAATATTGAGATATGGCTAAAAAGAAAAGATGGATCAATATTTCCTGCATTGATTAGTGCCAACAACATATACGACGACAAAGGTAAACTGATGGGAAGTAATACTGCAATAAAAGACATATCTGAAATCTATCAAGCTCATCGAGTATTAGGCGAGCATGAAAGACAAAAGATCCAACTTGAGGAACTAAAAAAGGCTGATGCCACAAAAGAAGAATTTTACATGATGGTTGCAAAAGAGTGCCAAATTCCTCTATCACCAATCAAGAAATATTCTAAAATTCTACGTGATGCATCTATTGGGAATCTTAACACAAAACAGTTAGAGGCAGCAAATGAAATCTATGACAATGCAGCAAAACTTGAACAATTGATGCGTGATATAATTGACGTACAAAAACTCAACAGCAATACAATGGAATTCAAAAAAGAGAAATTTGCTGTTGATGATTTTATGAATCAAGTGATGGAGTTATCCATACCAATGATGGAAGACAAGAAGATCGAATTTGTCAATTCTACCAGCATGAAAATATTTATCACAAGTGACAAAATCCGATTAAATGAGGTTTTTTACAATTTGATACAAAATGCAGTTGATTTTGTGCCTACAACTGGTGGAAGAATTGAGATTCAAGCCAAGGAAGAGGAGGGTGATTCCATTCTTTTTTATGTAAAAGATAACGGGTCTGGAATACTGGAGAAAAGAAAAGACCAGGTCTTTAAAAAATTCTATCAAGTAGATATTTCTTTTAAGAGAAAGTATGGAGGAAGTGGGTTTGGTCTTGTGATATGCAAAGGGATTGTTGAAAATCTGGGCGGAAAAATTTGGTTTGAAAGCAAAGAAGGGGAAGGCACTGTATTTTATTTCTCTATTCCTAAATGAGATTGTCTTGAAAAACATCAAGCTTCGAACGGGATTCGATCCCGCGACCTTTACCTTACCAAGGTAACGCTCT
>JAJPEA010000002.1 GCA_023252335.1 Nitrosotalea sp. | reverse complement strand
ATCAAACCCACATGTTGTATGCGTAACTGGAGGCCTGTGAATCACAAACTGGTATACTACCAAACATCATCACAAGCGCCGCCTTGCTGTTACGTATGCAAAAATGGGATCAAAGAGAAATAATATAAACCATGCACAAATCTTGCTTTTTTTACAAGTTTTTTCCGATCACTAATATTAAACAAATCAATGATCATCATCATTGTCTTCGGCTTTAGATACTTACAAAAAACATACAAAAAAATCTGCCAAATTATTTGAGCGATCAAAAAAACTCCACATAAATGGAGTATCACATAACATACGATTTTTTGAGCCATATCCATTTGTTACAAAATCTGCAAGAGGCAAGTATCTCATAGATGTTGATGGCAACAAGTATACAGATTACTGGATGGGCCATTGGAGTTTGATTCTAGGACATGCGACTCCAAAAGTTGCAGCCAAAGTCAAAAAACAAGTAAACAATTGCTGGATGCATGGAACTGTAAATGAAAACACCATCGAGTTTTCGGAGGTAATACATGGAGCAGTCCCAGTTGCAGAAAAAATTCGTTATGTTTCTACAGGTACAGAGGCTACCATGTATGCAACTAGAATTGCAAGAGCAAAGACTGGAAAAAAAATAATTGCAAAAATCGATGGAGGCTGGCATGGATATACCACTGACTTGTTAAAATCAGTCAATTATCCATTTGATCAGTCAGAGAGTGCAGGACTCACAGATGAGACACATATTGTTTCAATCCCGTACAACAATTTAGAAAAATCTATTTCAATTTTAGAGTCTGTAAAAAATGATCTTGCGGGTGTAATAATAGAGCCAGTGCTTGGTGGTGCTGGATGTATCCCTGCAACAAAAGAGTACTTGATAGGCATACAGGAGTTCATCCACCGTATAAACGCACTATACATTTTAGATGAAATTGTTACAGGATTTAGATTTAGGTTTGGATGTCTTTATGGTACCATGGGACTTGATCCGGACATTGTAACATTAGGAAAAATTGTCGGCGGAGGATTTCCAATAGGGGTCATTTGTGGAAAAGACGAAGTCATGAAAATTACAGACACCAATACAAACAAGCGATTTGACCGGTCATACATAGGAGGCGGAACATTTTCTGCAAATCCAATGACAATGACATCTGGAAGAACAATGTTGAAATTTTTAAAGAAAAACTCGGGCCCAGTGTATAAAAAAATTGGAAGACTGGGAGAAGAGGTACGAAATGGATTGTCAAAAACATTTCAAGATAAAGCTATAGTCACTGGTATGGGCTCTCTTTTTATGCCACATTTTCTTGCAAATGGAGTAACCCAAGTCACAAATGCAGAAGAAGCGGCCAAATGTGATACAGAAACACTCAAGCGATATCATTTTGAGTTGATTGCAAGAAATGGGATATTCTTCCTCCCAGGAAAACTAGGAGCCATATCATATGTACACTCGAAGACAGATGTCAAAAACCTGCTTGAAGCTTCAAAGAAATTCGCGATTTCGTAAAAATAATTAGCCAAACCCGTTAACTAGCCAAGATAATGAACTTGAATCATGCTCAAGATAGTAATTTTTGCAGCAATCGTAATTTTACTTGCTCCAATGGCAACATCATCCTTTGCTCAAGTAGAGTTCAACAAGACCATTGCAGGCGTTGGAAAAGATGCAGGAGATGGTGCAACAACATTTGATGTGCCATACTCATCTGTGAAAGATATTGTTAGCTCATCAGTTAGTGTAAAAGACAAATCTGTTAGTTTTGTTCTTGTAGGCAAGGCTGACACAGACAGTCATCTGGTTCTAAAACTTCCAACTGGACTGATTAATGGATTCATTGGAGTATTTGTAGACGGTCAAATAGTAACAAACTATACAACAACTAACGAGTCAGGAGACACAATTGTATCAATACCAATCACTCCATTATCTGAAAATGTTTCAATCGTTGGAACAACAGTAGTGCCAGAGTTTGGTCCAGTAGCTGCAGTAGTTTTAGCAGTTGCAATTGTAGCCATAGTTGCAGTTACAAGACTTGGACCAATTCGTCTGTAAAAGACAGCAAGCGTGAAAAAATTTCTTTTATTTTATTAAATCAGATAGAGTAGCTTTGATCAGGGTCAAAGCGTTTTTTATGACTGTGAGACTCGACATCTTTTGCCATAGAATCAAACTCTGAAGTATCACCAAACTTGCGATAAGTCATCTTTTCAAGTGTCTTTATTATGCTCTTAGAAGATCTATACTGTGGTAACTTGGGCTGGTTTAATTCTGCATACAACCCAATCCCTTGAATACCATTCATCTTTGCAAACCCAAGTATAAGCCCATTAAATCCAGTAATGATAGAAGCCTCTGGTGTAGTCAAGATTCCAAGTTTTCTCACTTGTTCTGTAAGATCTTTTGATGTTGTAGTGACAAATGTTTTTGGTTCACCCTCAATTGGATTTTTTGTATGAAACCCGCCAAGTGTATAGATGAAACGTACAGAATATTTTTTTGCAACATCAATTACATCTTGACACAACACGTTTAGCTCTTCTGTAGAAGATGGCTGTCCAGAACCTCCTCCAAATACAATGATATCTTTAGCATACCTATAATCCCATTTTTCTTCTGGAATGTCGATATATCCGCCATTATCAATGACATATGCAGGATACGATGGCTGGACTTCACGAAATACTGACGTGTTAAGATTTGAATTGATAAAGTCAATTACGATGCTTCCAACATCTCCCATATCTTGCATGGCTGCAATCAAGAGTGGTTTGGATACATCAGGCTCACCCTTTTGGACAAAATCCACACTAGTCATTTGGTCTTTTATGATTAATACCTTATCTCTGATTCCACTAGTACATCTTATGGTTTTATGGTAATTCGGTTATGGCGAGCGATTAATTACCAGACATGTGTCAAGTCAGCATGGAAGACAGGGAGCCAGATCCATTTAGCACATATCAAGAGAACAAGTTGCTTCTCAATTCAATTTTCATGAAGGAGAAAATGTCAAAGTACTCCAAGCAGCTTGTTGACAAGTATTTCAAGTCATTACTACGAGCGCACAAAAAGGCAGAATTTGCAAGAGACTTGTTGGAGATTGGCATGATTCAAGATATTGTATCAGATTATCTCAAGGACATGCAGTGGTATGTAAAACATGATGCAGCCCACACTGATTTTGATCCTCAATACAGATTTGATCTAGTGGCAAGAAAAGAAAAGAGAACCATCACAGTCTTGATTCATCCTGAAATCACACGACAATCCATACTAGAAGTTCAGAAAGATATCTTTAATGTAAAAAAAGAGATGCCAAGTACCAGAGTGTTAGTGGCTACAGACATTCAAGAATTACCATACATTCTAGAAAAAGGCACACTTTCTGATATCATCGTAGATATGGCAAAAAAATACAAACTTGGAATGCTTCTAGTTGACAAAAATTTAGACTATCAAGAAACGTGGCTAGTACCATCAGAATTCCTCTACGCCTAACCAGTCCAGATTACAAGAAATGGGCAAATTTTCACTGATGTGAGTAAATAGCTGGGTTATTATTTGATAAAAGCTGGACAGGTGTGTTATTCATGACAGTACAAAGATCAGAGATGGGCGCAAAATGCGCTAGGTGTGGAAAAGCCAAGATGTTAACAGATGGTACTACAGGTGAGCGATTTTGTGGAGGATGTGGTTTAGTAATTAATGAGATAGTAAACGATTTGGGTCCTGAGAGACAATCATTTTCAAAAGAACAGTTCGAAGATAGAGCAAGAACTGGTGTTCCAACATCTCTTGCAATGCACGATATGGGACTTGCAACAGTGATTGGACAGGCAAACAAAGACTCTACTGGAAAACCCTTGTCAGCATCAATGAAAAATACAATCACTCGTCTTAGAACATGGGATAGTCGAAGTCAGGTTCATGAAGCAACTGAAAGAAATTGCAGACAAGCATTCAGTGAACTTAGCAGATTAAAAGACAAACTTGCATTATCAGATGCAGTGGTAGAAAAAACTGCATACATTTACAGAAAAGCATTAGAAAAAGGACTTGCAAAGGGCAGGTCAATTCCAGGATTAATTGCAGCTGCATTGTATTTATCATGCAGAGAGACTGGAACTCCAAGAACATTAAACGAGGTTGCAAAAAGAATTAACGTAAAAAAGAAAGATGTTTCAAGATGTTACAGATTATTATTACAAGAACTTGATATGACAATGCCAGTGCTTGATCCGATAAAATGTATGTCAAGAATTGCAAGTGAATCAGGCCTTAGTGAGAAAGTAAAACGAGAAGCATTGAAGATCTTGGAGCGGGCAAATGAAAAAGAGATTTCGGCAGGAAAAGATCCCATGGGTCTTGCTGCAGCCGCACTATACCTGTCATGTGCAATACACGGAGACAGTACAACACAGAAAGTAATTGCAATAGCAGCTGGCGTAACTGAAGTAACCATACGAAATAGATACAAAGGATTACGAGAACTCTTAGACATTCAGGTTCCAGACAAAAAAACAAAGTCTGATCCTACTGAAGATTAGAAAAAATCACATCATATCATTTAGCACAGATACAATACATCCTTGAGTTTTTGATCATCAGCACTCCTGAGGCAATATCACGTAATGATGTCCCTATTTGAATAGCAGAACGTATGATTTCGAATTTTGCAAGTATGAGGCTATTGTTGCCAATAGTATGATTCCATTGAAAGGTTAATCTCCTAGTTTTGTATTCATAATTTATGAAAATTATAGGTATTTTGTCAATAACAGTTTTGATAATTTTGCCCATGATTTTAGCGGAAAATGCCTTTGCAGATTTTAATACAACAAATGGTGCATATTTTTGTAACACAAAAGATCTGGCAATTGAAAAATCAGGCTATTCATATTTCATTTACCAAGAAAACAGATATTGGTTTGGTGAAAGACCAGAGGATATTGCTGCAACCATCTTGAAAACAAGCTACAGTAGTACTATGTTAAATCACCTAGGCCAGGCATATCACTGTCTCAAAGACAATAACGTAGATCCAGACTCGGTAGAAAAGATGCCCTCGTATTTACTACAGGGATTGAATTTAGCTAAAGAGCAAAATCCTGAAAAATTTGCACAGATTGCACCTGATTTTTCTAATTACGTACCTATTCCAGAATTTGGTACTCTGGCTGGCATGATTGTTGCCATATCAATAATAGGAGTCTTGATAGTTTCCAGAAAATTTAATGTTTGATTATAATTTTTTAGCGTATTCCAAGTCGTCTGGTTTGAGACAATACAATTACAGAAAGCACCGAGAGTACAAGCACTAGAGATGCAAGAGAGTTAAACTCTGGTACTGCGTTTGTTCCAACAATATCTATCTGGTGAGTACTGTGATGATAATTAAGCTCAAGTGTTGTATCAGTATCAGTATTAGCAGTCTCTACAACATCAGATTGTGCCATGGCCTGACCATCAATCATTACAGTCAGGTCACCACTGAGCAAAGATTTTGGTATAGTTATTTGAGTTACACCCTTTGTTCCAGCATCACCTTGAACTGTAAATGATAGTTTCTTGTTTTGTTCATCAAAATTAAGATTATTTACAGTTGTAGAGTTACTTGCTATATCTACATCAAAGTCCTTGCCTTCAGCGTTTACTTTCATTGCATTGTAATTTGCAACAACAATTTTTGTTGAACTTGACAGACTATTTTTTGCCTTTAATGATAAAGCATTAAGTACATCTGCACTAACATCAGCGTTTACATCAACAGTATATGCTCCATTTTTAGCATCAATTGGTAACATAAATTCTGCATTATATTCTCCATTTGTATTAATTTGTCCCGTGCCAGAATAAATTACATTTCCATCTTTGTCCGCAACTTGGATTGATACGGCAGTGACATTCCCAATAGAAGAAATCAAGTCTGAATAAAGCGAACCACTTAGGGTTACATTATCACCAGGCTTGTAGAGATGTCTTTCGGATTGGACTGTAAATTCATCATCAGAATTTGCAGAAATTTTTTCATACCCGTTCTTGTAATGCCCATGTGACTCAGATTCATTTGATGCAGCATGACTGTTTTCATGAGATTCGTCTTGTGATCTTAGAGTAACAGATGCGTTAGTATTAGAATTAATTTCAGTGGACATGCTAGAACCTGTATTAGATGATGCGTTTGTATCCGAAGAAGAATTTGCTCCAATTTCTGATTTTCCAACATGTATTTGTGTAGAAAGGCCAGAAGACACATCCAGGTTATTTTTATCAGCATAAACAAACGGTGTAAGATATACAAATCCTGCCAATCCTACAAAAACACCTAAAATTAGAATAACTCTCACATTTTGAGACTGGATAATATCAAGAATACTATATCTCATTGTTCGAAATAACAAAATGTACTATAAAAACAGTTTGTAAAAATGTTCTATGCCAACCACAATCAGATCAATTTTTCTTTTTCTTCAAAATATTGCGCACGACGAATTACATCCATTTCCGAATTCTGCAAACGCTTTTTGAGTATTGTATTTAGCATTCGCAGTCGAGATTTTTTGGATACGAGATCCTCCAATAATTTCTGTTTTAGTTTAAGAACCAGTTCGTTTGTTGCACACATTACCTCATTGATATCATAAGGTTTGTAGATTATGGCAGATGCGTTAAGCTCAAGCAATCTATTCCTAGTATCACTTTGCAAATCTGCTGTTATCAATATCACAATGGCATCAGGTTCAATCGCCCTTATTTTTTCTAGTGTATAAATTCCATCATACTCTTTCATCATGACATCCAAAAATACTACATCTGGCCTAAGTGTCTTGTAGATTTCAATTGCTTCCAAACCATCATACCCTTCTCCAATTACTGTGATACCTTTTATCTGTAAAAAGTCAGAGAGAACTGATACTGTATCCTTGTCATCGTCAATTACTATGGCCGTAACTGTAGCATTATCTTTAGTCTCATGTGACCGTAAAAAATCTACCATATATTTATCTAAAATAGTGAAATGTATTTTAGATGATTTCTGTCTGGTTCGAACAAACTAATCGTTCCCTTCATTACTTTTCATTATTTTGTCAGCTATTGTTATTTCCGTATTTGTTGAGATTACATTTGTCATTTACTTTCCCAAGTAGATCATGAGCCTGACCAATCAAGGTGTCTGCTTGGTGTGGATTCATGGTATCGCCATTAAATTCTGCACCTTCCAAGATATTGATTATCTGATTCTTGACTGTATCTCGTTGACTTGAGATAGAGCCAAGCTGGTTTTCTAGACTAGTATAAGTTGCATCTCCAGAACTGGCACTGTTTAGTGCTTGAGTAGATATCTTTAGAGTACACAAGGAGAGCATGCCCACTGGTGCATTGATCTGTTTGTAGATTTGGGCGAGATTTTCGAATGTATCTTTGTGGACTTTAACTGCATCTGGAAGAGCACTGTCTTGCATATCTTCTACAAGCACTCTACCATCATGACTATAATCATCCTTTAAACCAAGTAACATCATCATGGTTGGACGAATATCTGTGTGATCCGACCAAGTCTTGTTGTCCATTCCTTTATGTTGTACTCCTGGTCCGACCATGCCAAGCCAAGTTGTTGTAATTTCAGGCTGGACATCACCGTGATTCCATGCAAAGCCTGGTGCCTCTACAGTAGTACCAAATGTTTGAAAGTAGTAATCTGGATCGCCAAATAGTGTAAAAGTAGGGGTGCGGAGTGGATCTGCAGTAACCATGTGAAGTAGTTTTTCCTCAACGGGGTCAGCCATGTATATGGTAAGCTTGTCAGTGTTGTTTGTAATGGGATTAACTGCTGCTAGTTTACCAGCGGCTTGCTCAAATGCTCGAACTGTTGAATTGGTTGGAGTGGGATTTCCTTTGATGTAAACTGTTGGTGCATCATCAAAATGGATATCAAATGGTGTTGTAACACCTTGCCCTGCAAGGAGACCCGTCAAGTTGGTATCAATCTCACCAATCTTAGCATATGTACATGGTATTGTAATGCCATCACAGTTTGCAGGACTAGGTGGGCCTCCAACAAAGTGGTCTCCCTCATCTGCTGTAAAGACAAATAGTGTATTGCTTTGGTTTATGCCATCACTGTTTAATCGGTTGAAAAATGTATCAAATGCGCTGTCATATGCTGCAAGTGCAGCCACATAACCTGCTTGACCTGGACCATATGCAGGACCACTTGGATGTTTGTCATGTGCATCTGAGATGTAAGCATAGGTAACTGGAATGCCATGTTCTTGCATTGATGCAACATAAGATAGTGAGACTGCGGCAGACATGCCGTCAAATCCTGGGAAACCTGGGATTCCATTTGAACCGTTTATAGTTTGTCCATTAAGGTCTGTCATTGGCAAGCTTGCAGTAATTTGTGGTGCAACATATTTGTGGCCAAAGAGTGCGTTATATCCAGAATAACCACCTTTTTCTTGTGGAAGAACATCTGGTTGACCACCATTTGCGGAAGAACAAAGATTAGATCCACTTGCACAGTGGATAGCAATTCCTTCAAAATCAGCGACCGCTTGAGTAGAATGTGTATGCGACTCATTTGCCTGTAGAGAACTTGAACCAAAAACTGTATTTATGTCGCTTCTAGTGTTTTCAATTTCCATATCTGCCAAGGCAACCGCACCAAAGTTACAACCTGCTCTTGTATATGACACCCATGGTGCCGGGGCATTTTGTCCAGTAGCATTAAGCAGGTTGTAAGATGTATCAATTGATGTTGCTACTGGGTCTGTCCAATAAGTAAAAGAGCTTTCAAACTTGTCTCCAGTTGGAGTAAAGTAACCAAAACTATTTGCAACTGGTTGTCCATGTCGGTCTCCATAGACACCAGTTTCAGATGTAATAATATCATCAGCAGTATGAGAAATTAATGGTGTGTGTTCATTACCTGACATTATACCATTATCTTTAACAAAATTTAGAAGATGTGGCATCTGCTCCAAGTCGGATGGAACATTTGGATTATCTCGAGTAAGATGCAAGTTGTCAAATTGAATATAGATAACATGCTTTATCTTATTGTCAGCAGAGTTGAGTAGACAACCTGAATCTGCAAATACAGTTGCATTTGGTAATGACATGATTGCAACAGAAGAAGTAAGTATTATTGCAACAAATAAGGCACGTCCTTGTATTTTGAGACGACCTAGATTTTTCACGGTGTTACTTGCATTGCGTCAAATAAAGGAATGTTGTATACGAATCATAAAGACAATATAGTATTCATGTCCTCCCTAGTTCCTTAATACAACATAATAATTTTAAACTACATCTATGAGACTCACTTGAATTTCTAATACATGAGTTTCCAATGTAAGAGTCATAAAAATATATTTCAATTCATATTCTATGGTTGACATACCCAACACAACATCTGAAATATTTTCTTGTGTGATAAAACCAAACAGGCAATACGATAATAAGTATAAATTATTTGGAATGCATGAAAATGGAAAATAACCGCCCCTACAGAACAAACAAGATAAAAAGAAAATTATCTAAAGTGTGATACCGTTACTTTTTGTCCAATCTTTAGTTCTTTTTGGATCTTGACTTTCTTTACTGCTTCCTCAAAGTCTCGCATCTTTACTTTTGCAGCATCTACTTGTTTTTCAGCATCTTTTGGATCAGGATACTTTTCAACAAAGTTGTGCAATACAATGGATGCAGCAGTATTTGCAATTGCTGCAACATCTGCACCACTCATGCCATCAGTCATCTCTGCAATCTTTGCCAAGTCAACATAGTCTGGATTTAGTCCATTTGGTGTACCCATATCTTTTTCAATTGGAATATCTGCCGAGCTTATTTCCAATATCTTCAATCTTCCCTCCTTGTCTGGAATTGGAACTAGAATAATTTTGTCAAATCTACCAGGTCTAAGCAGTGCAGAATCAATCATGTCTGCCCTATTTGTTGCAGCAATTACCACTACACCATTAAGTGATGTGATTCCATCCATTTCTGTTAATAATTGACTGACAACTTTTTCTGTAGTTGCACTCTCGCCCATTCCCCTAATTGGTGCAATAGAATCAATCTCATCGAAAAATATTACACATGGTGATGATTGTCTTGCCCTTCGAAATATCTCCCTGATTCCTCGTTCTGATTCACCAATCCACTTGGATAGTAATTCTGGACCCTTGACTGAAATGAAGTTTGCTTCACTCTCTGTTGCAACTGCTTTTGCAAGCAGTGTTTTGCCTGTTCCACTAGGACCATGTAACAAAATGCCGCGTGGCATTCTATATCCAAGCTGAGAGTAAAGATTAGGATATTTCATTGGCCATTCTACTGCCTCTTGGAGTTCGCGCTTTACATTTTCAAGACCTCCAATTTCGGTCCATTTTATATCAGGCGTTTCAATGTACACTTCACGCATTCCCGCAGGAGTAACATCGCGGAATGCAAATTGATAATCCTCAGAGTTTACAATTAGTTTATCCAAAGTTTCCGGAGGAATTTTTTCATCAGACAAATTAATTTCAGGCAATAATCTTCGAAGACATTTCATTGCGGCTTCCTTGCAAAGATATTCTAAATCAGCTCCCACATACCCATGGCTAGTGCCTGCAATTTTTTCCAAATTGATATCTTCGTTAAGAGGCATGTTTCTAGTGTGGATTAGTAAAATTTCCAGCCGTCCCTTTTTGTCAGGAACTTTGATCTCAATTTCTCTGTCAAATCTACCAGGTCTTCTAAGGGCTGGATCCAGTGCATTTGGTCTATTTGTTGCAGCAATGACAATTACTTTGCCTCTACCTTCAAGACCATCCATTAATGACAACATTTGTGAAACAACTCTTCTTTCTACCTCTCCTGTGACCTCTTCTCGTTTTGGCGCAATTGAATCAATTTCATCCACAAAGATAATTGATGGTGCTTTTTCTTTTGCCTCTTTGAATATTTCACGTAGTCTAGCTTCACTTTCTCCGTAAAATTTGCTCATTATTTCAGGACCAGATATACTGATAAAGTGAGCATTGGTTTCATTTGCAACTGCTTTTGCAAGTAATGTTTTTCCAGTTCCAGGTACACCATACAACAATACACCTTTTGGAGCTTCAACTCCCAATTTTTCAAATATTTCTGGATGTCTCATTGGTAGCTCTATCATTTCTCTGACTTTTTTTATCTCATCAGACATTCCTCCAATATCTTCGTATGATACCTGCGGTACTCCACGCAAGCTCTCACCTTTTTCAGCGATATGAAATTCAGTCTTTGGAGTTACAAGCACTGCATCAGATGCAGGAGTTATCCCAACTACTTGGAATGTCAGTCTGCCACCAAAGTATGGAACCATGATATTATCACCTTTTACAAGTGGAATATTTTCTAGAGAATCAGTAAGATATCTTTCATCAATTGGAGGTATCGAATCAAGAGGGGCAACTATGACTTTTTCTGCAGGCACAGTCTTTATCTTTCGCACAGTAACAGTATCACCAATTCCTACACCGGTGTTATTCCTTCCAAGTCCGTCCACTCGAATAATCCCTTTCCCCTCATCAGATGGATATAGTGGAAGACATCGTGCTACAGATCTTCGCTTGCCTGTAATTTCTAGAATGTCTCCAGTTGATGCCCCAAGAGCATCCATGGATTCATAATCAATGCGTGTAACACCTCTACCTACATCACGGGTGTACGCTTCCAGTATTTTTAATTGAACAGAGTTTTGGACTATGAATATACTTTGTAGGTATGTCTTGTTATACCTTTGGAATTTTGGGTACATAATAGACTAATTTTTAAACCTTGATTTGGTGTCAGGTAAAAGATCACCCAGTCAAAAACCACTAACCATAAAAATAATCAAGAACTTTTATACTGTAAATATAATTCAGATATCATTGGATGCATACCTTGAAGAAGAATTGTACGATCTCATAACATATTGTATTCAAAATCCAAATGCTATAGATTATTCTTCCAAGGAGGACAGGATAAAGGAGATAGGTCAGGAATTGTTTGTAGACGGTGGCGTAGATGCACTTGAAAACATGTATTTTTCAATAGAACATAGAATAAAAGAAGAGATTTCAAAAGATGCCAAGCCATATCGTTCACTTTGGAACGACATTTCTGACGAGTGGAATTATTAGGCTACTGCAACAAGTGGTTTTTCTTGTACAGGTTCTTGCATCTCTTTTCTTGCTCTAGCTAGTGCCATTCTAAGATGTTCGATTTCAATTTCATCAATCATTTCGCACATGATATTTTATAAAAATTCTGATACTTAAAAGATGCGTATCTTTATGCAAATGATCGTTTAGATTCAGGATTGTTTGTGGATTTCAAATTTGTACAAAAATCAATCCAATTATGTGTAAACAATATTTCCTTATCTCCATGCAAATAACAACCTAGAATGTTTTTGCCATCTACATGTAATGGAAAATCTACAACAAATTTTTCTTGCTCATCCACTTTTCTAAAGTATGTTGGTTTTAGACCCATCGAGTACAATTCTATCACATGCTCAAACGGATTATTGCCGCCAAATTTTTCCTTGACTGATTCACATACATCATATCTTGCAGCATATTTTGCAGCATCTCGTGCCGCATCTCTTGCAGTCTCTCCTGAAATAAATTCACTTCCATACCATCCATAGTTATCACGAGCAGACTGACTTGCAGATTTCCATGCAGAGTTCCACGCCAAGTCCCAAGTATTTGTATGATCTGATCTCATTGCTTCCATTCTAGCTAGATCCCAAAGTGAATCAGATGCATGTTGTAGCGTATCATTGTCTTTCTTCCATGGCGTCAATGCCTTGACATATTTTTCCACAATCTCTGCTACTTTTGGCAAGAGTGAATTTGCATCAGAAATAGATCTGGCAGGAGTAAAATATTTGATTGATTGTAACTTTGCTATCTGTGAATCAGTATTTGTTTGAGTCATCAATATTGAAAAATTTCTTGCTTTAATATTAATCTGTTTTTTTGCGTTCATAAAATTTTTCAGGCGGTTCTTGTCTGTCCTTTTTGCGCCCTGGTAGATACAACTTGGCAACTGCCCCCATCATGAATCCTCCAACAACCACTATGGCAATTCCACTTACTATTAGCACCAAAACTCGTCCAATTGTTTTCAGCATTGCCATGATACTATACTAGTGCCACTAGTAAATATGAATTAGTTAGATGCTCTCTTTGACTCTGTAGATATGGGAAGACTGGTCAGACTTGGGGCATACTTGTTTTCAATCTTTTGTTTTTTTGAGGTCTAGCGACCGGTCAGCAAGATAAATAGTCAAGTTTTCAGTTATTTTTTTCACAGTGTCAAATGCAGACTTTATCTCTTGTTCTGAGAGATCTTTTGTTGAGATCTTTCTGATCTGTGTAATACATTCCACCATCAAGTCCCACAGTGAATCAGTTTTTGCCGTGGCGTAAATTCGCTTTATTCTCCTGTCTGTGGCATCTGGTTTTCTTTTCACATACCCATCTTCCTCTAATTTATCAATTATTGGTACAAGCGTAGGAGTTTCAACTCCAATCATATCAGCGATCTCTCGTTGGGTTGGACCAGATTGCATGTACAATGTAAATATGACTTTAGACTGGGCCAAGTTTATTCCGGTTTTATTTCGTAACTCCAGATCAAATGCTTTCTGCATCATCTTGGATGCTGAATATACAATAAACCCTATGCTATTTTCATAATCGAACTTTTTCATTTGATTCCTAATCATTAGATTCCTAATGATTATATAGACCTTGTTTCAATACATAGTACATGAAAACAAGTTTTGTAATACCAATCGGAGTGACAATCTAAAATGGCGCTAAGCATGAAACAACAGTACAGATCTGAGATCGGAGTAGTTTCAGAGATATTGCAAATTACAATGGAGTGTGGCATGCAGGGTATCATAATATCCTCAATTGCACGAAGAGCAAATCTATCACACTATACAGCAATGGAAAAATGCCAAAAGCTAATAGACTTTGGACTGATGGAATCAAGAACAGACAATAAAAGTCGTAATTTTGTCATTACAGAAAAAGGAATTAAATTTCACCATGAAATACAAAAATTCCTAGAGATTGCTCAAGAGATCAAAATAAGATACTAACATTTCCAGTCAATGCCCATTTTGGAGCAAGTTTAATTTTTATCTCTACAATCACAGGTGAACATCTCTTAGAATCTTTTATCAGTCATTTTTACAGATTAGTTGCACATCCACTTGCTTTAAATTAAGAACAAACCACTTTTGAATGAATGTCAGAAGATCTTGCCGCTAAAATTGAGGAGTTGATAAAATCCCAGAAAGGAGACACTGAAAGATTACAAAATATTCTGACTAGAGTCAAAAATGGTGAACCTGTTTCCTTTGAAGATCATCAATACATAGAAAATTTGATAGAAAATCAACCTCAAACCAATCAAGTTTCAAGTGATAACAATATAGATTCTAAACCAGAAAGTATACCAGACAATACGGTTCCAAGTCCTGAGTCTATACAGACAGAGACCAAGCCTGTAAAGAAAATGTCCACTAAAAAATATGCCTCAATAGGCATCATTGCAGCAATCATAATTGTTGCATACATTGGGCTAGACGTATATGCAGTAGACAGTTTACAATTTCGCCCTCATCACGGTCAACAGGTAGCAATTTCAGATACTGAACTTAGCATACAAACTGATGCATGTAATCCATCATATTTTCCAGCTACATTTACCAAGTATGAGATAGATGCATTTTACAATTCAGATGTTATAGAAAAAGCTACAGTTGGCGGTTCCACACTGTCACCAAAATCAGCTGCTACATTAGATGGAATATTTGCCATAAACAAGGATGCCGTGACCAGAATCGGACAAGAAAATGCCACATTTGATCCATCCAAGGCAACCATAACAACTTCTGTTAGTGCACCAATCTTTGGATTCATCCCATATTCGGTGGACCAGAAATATGCGGCTGAAGACTTTCAGAATAGGATAAAAAATCCACCACCAGGTACGTTTGATTGCTTTCCCTAGTGTAAAATACAAAGACAGTTCATTTTCTTTAAATTAAAGGGGTCGTTCGGACCACCAATGGAAGATCCAAGTCCCCTTTTAGTTGAATGTATTTCATATGTGATGCCATGCCTTATGTCCGTTTGTCATTTTGAATAAGCTACACGTAATGTCAATCTAGAAAACTTGGCAGATTTGAGTAAAAATTAGAATTAAAATAACAGAAAAATAAAAAATTTCATTAAAAAACTGCTAGTGGCATGGAAAACCAGATGCGTGTCTCATGTCATGAGTGTACTCGTGCATATATCCAACACCATTCATCTGTGCATATGCAGATTGTCCTTCAAATATGCTAAAGATCTGTCCTTGGTCAAAGCCCACTACAAAATATCCCATTCCAAATATTGCAAACAGAACTACTGCGGCAATGAGTGGAACTGCATGTTTTGTCTTTGAGACTTGTGATGTGTTAACCATTCTATTTTCGTGTCATGATATTGATTATTTAAACAATTGGATGGTTTATCCGACTTGATATCATATTAAAATCTAATAATGGAACAACAGATTATACAATCAAGATGCATCAAGTAATACATCTCCTTTCCAAGGTAGCGCAAAGACATGCTCCAAGTAGAATGCTTAGTTTTGATCTAGTTCATGTCTTTAAGACAATGCAGATGATGTCACAGAATAAAAAAATAAGTCGAACTGTTATGATGCAAGAACTCGAACTTGGAGAAGGCTCCATTAAGACTCTGGTAAAGCATCTAAAGATGCATGGCCTTGTTGAAAATTCCAATGCAGGCATGTGGCTTACAAATAAAGGAGATTCACTGTATTCTAAATTGCATGTCATAATTCCAAGAGAGACTGACATTGCCAAGTGTTCAATAGCCTTGGGAAAATTCAATCATGCAGTACTTCTAAAGAACATGGCTTACAACATAAAAAGCGGAATTGAACAACGTGATGCTGCAATCAAGGCAGGTGCAGTTGGAGCAACTACACTCATCTGTAAAAATGAAAGGCTAGTTTTACCAGGTACTGGGGAGGATTTAATGCGAAATGATCAAAAAATACATTTACTCATCATGGAAAAACTAGCCCCTGAACAAAATGATGTGATAATAATAGGAAGTTCACAGAATAAAAAAATTGCAGAAATGGCTGCAAAAAGTGCTGCATTATACACCATAGAAGATCATGAAAAACATTAAGCTATTACAGGGATACATCAATTGGTTTTATTCAAAAATATTAATTGCGATTAGTGTTTTCGTTCTCTTTTTCTCTGTAACATTCTTTGTTCTCCCTCTGCAAACCTCTTCTTGTCATCTTCTGTGACAATCAAGAGCGGGGGTACATCAGTTGGCTTGCCAGTTTGATCTAATGCAACAGAAGTAACATATGCGGTATTGGTTAGAGTTTTAATTCCAGTAAATAGATCTTCTGCTTCTACTTTAATTTCAATTTCCATTGAAGAGTGAGATACATAGTTTAATCGAGCATTTAGTATTAGTGCATTTCCAACTAGAACTGGTTTTAAAAAATTGACCCTATCAATTGATGCAGTGACTGCATTTTTCTTGCAGTGTCTCTGCGCTACAAGACCTGCTATCAAATCAATCTGTCTTAGTATTTCACCACCAAATACATTTCCTGCAGGATTTGCATCAGATGGAAACATTCGAACTGTCATTTCTGCTCTTGATTCTTCTGCACTCTTTGGTTTTAGAGACATGATATTGCAATAAATCAAGCCATGGATTTATGAGTCATTCTTTTGTTTGTTACTAGAATACCATTTAATTAATAGATATTTTGAGACAAGACAATGAATTCCATAACTGAGACTTGTGTAGTATGCGCACCAATAGACAAAGTATTTGGGTTTTTATCAAATATTGAAAACATTCCAAAATGGGCTACAAAGTTTGTCAAGAAACTAACATTAGTTGATGGTAAATACATGGCTCTAACACCAATTGGAGATGTATTCATCAGAGTAGATGCAAATCAAAAGGCAGGTTTGATTGACATCTATGCAGGATCTACTGAGGATAGTATGACACCAGCATACATGAGAGTGATTTCTTTACCTAACAACTCCACTGCAGTCATGTTTACTTTCTTCCAGTATGACTCTACACCAGACGCTGTTTGGGAGATCTTTTGTGAATGGATAAAGATCGAAGTAGACAATATCAAGAGACATTTTTCCTAGCCTACAAGTAAAATCAATCTTATATTTTGGCCATCCAAACATAGAATAAATGAAATATTTCTTGTGGAGGCTACTAGATTATGCAACAGGTGCTCTTGTTGGAGGCGCCATTGTGTTTCTTGTAAACAAGTTCATCTGCAGTCAATGCATAGGACCCTATACGCCTATTCTTATGATTGGAATATGGATTGGATTTATGCTGCTGTGTAACTTTATCTTTCAAAAGGCAAGGCCTGCTAGCATAAAACAAGACAATATGTGAAGAGAAATTTCCCAGAAAGCAAATATAGCATAACTGATACACCATAATGAATGGCATTTTTCGAGGATTTCTGCAAAAGTGTAGTGGCGCTAGATAAGAAGATAAGATTTGCAGGAATTGCAGATGGAGACGGAACACTAGAGGGTGCATCCGAGAGAGCAGGCCTCACCCCAGTAATGAAACCAGAAGAGAGGGCCCAGTATGCAATAACTGCAGCCACAAGACAATATACCAGACTCAGATGGGAATACCTACTTGGAAGAATTTCTTATGCAAGTTCACACTATACAAAAATAATCAGGGCAACAATCCCAATCGCTGATGAAAATCGAAGACTTGCCCATGTATTGTTGTTATCATTTGATCCTGATGCAGACGACTTTCATCAGATCATAACAAAAAAGATAATTCCCCTGGTAAAACAAAACATGGAAAGATTCATGCAAGAAGCTCAGAAATAGTAAATTAACTTCCGGTGTTTATGACAGGACGCTCTAGTCCTCTGCTGTCAATATATTCCTGTACCCTAACATCAGAGCAGATAGGAATGTTTTGACCCCTGTTACTAGTACAATAATTTTTTATCTGTAACATTTCTTGATCACAATCTGAAGTAGGAGTTGTTACACATGTATCAATATCACCTCCCAGTGTTGAGACAGAATCAGGGCTTTGGTTAATGGCAGGCACCTGACCACCTTGATCTGATGGAGAGACAAAGGGAGAGACAAAAAAGTAAAGTGTAAAGGCAAACGCCACTCCAATCATAAGATAAACCGGAATCCTTCGCCTAGCATCCATAGCATTAGATTGTAAATTTCTAAATTATAACTTATGCTAATCTAGGATACAACAATTTTCATTGCAAGCGGAGGAGATAGTGCATCAGGGTTTCCCACGCTTTCCCACACAAAGATCTGAGCAGTATATGTTCCAGGCGTAGTAGGGATCCATGATTGGGAGGGACTAAGAGACTGACCTGCATCAAGTGTACCAGTTATCCATGATAAAGAACACACGACTCCATCTTGGTTTTCAATCTGCACAAGATATGCAAATGGCTGTGACTTGTCTTGTCCGTTTGTAACATCGGTTGTAACCTGTACTTGTTTTCCAACGCTAGTATACCAAATGCCATTTTCAAGTGTGGCGCTAGATTTGGTAAGCTGAGAATATCCAGGATGTATCATAGTTGATACAATCGCAATGACAAAGATTATCAAAATTGCAGATGTCTTCACAAGATAAACTGGATTTAACTTGTTTTTTAGGGTTTGTTAAATTATTGTAACACTTCAATTATCTTGTCTTGTGATTTTTCTCCTGCAACTATTCGTATCTTAGATTTTGATATGCCAAGATGTTTTGCAATCTGTTTTATTATTGCGGTATTTGCCTTGCCTTTTACAGGTTTTTCCATTATACCAACTTCGATGATATCATTTGTTATTTTTACATAATCCTTGTGAAATGATACAGATACTCTGTAGAACATATTTTGTCTTTATGTAAGACAAATATTAAAGATAGAGATACAACAATTATGCAAGACAATAACGACGACCTTGAAAGACTCCAACTTTTAGACATTGTATTTACAAGAGGAATTAATGCGTTATCAAGAGCAGAGCTTGAACACCTCCATGATCTCATAGAGAAAAAAGATTACAGTCATGACAAGAAAGCACAAAAATCCAAAACAAAACTTCTCAAAAAAATAGGTAATGCAATTTATGATCATGATGTAAAATATGGCAATTCATTTAAAATGAGCTAGAATGAAGCTCAGGCAATGTTAGGTGAGGTTACACATGCACTGTTTAATAATGCAATATTCATGAAATACGGTTTATTGGGACTTTTTTTTAATGGAATGTTTTCAAGTTTCATTCCAATTCCAACAGAGATTACCATTTCAGCTTTATTGTTGAGCGGTACAAACATACTTGATGTATTTTTGGTACTAGTGGTTGGCTCTACAATTGGTGGCTATATTGCATACTATATCGGATACAATGGAAGACTGTTAAAGAAACTCAGAAAAACTCCAGAAAAAAAACAGGAACAAAAAAGTATCAACATAATGACAAAATATGGTTGGTTTACAGTAATTTTCTTTTCCCCATGGATACCCATACTTGGAGATGTTGTATCAATAGTGGCTGGAACCAAAAAGTACAACATTGTAAAATATTCTATTGCAATGACAACAGGTAAGACCGTAAAAGCAGTTGCAATAGTATTCTTTGGAGTACACTTCATACACTGGCTAGTCCACGTTTTACATTAGAAAGTATATTACGTGTATATTAGAACAAAAATCTTGTGAAAGACGTCTTTCCAATAAATTATGAATTAGAGTTCGAACCAGATTTTAAGAAATTTACATTCAGAGGAAAAGAGGAAATATCAATCAAGATATCAAGACCTACAAACAAAATTGTACTACATGCAGCAGAACTTGAAATAAAACAGTGTAAGATATCTTGGAATGGAATAGAGATCAAACCAAAGCCAAGACTTGATGAAAAGACAGAAGAACTCACACTCACATTTTCTCAAAAAATATCTGGCAAGGCAGTTCTTTCAATTGATTTCATAGGACAATTAAATGACAAGCTTGTCGGATTTTACAGAAGCAAATACAAGTACAAAGGAAGAGAAAAACACCTTGCAACCACTCAGTTTGAGGCAGCCGATGCACGAAGAGCATTTCCATGTTGGGATGAACCAGAAGCCAAAGCAACATTTGATGTCTCACTTTTAGTTGACAAGACCCACACCGCAATCTCAAACATGCCAATAATATCAAAGAAAACAGTAGATCAAAAAATCCTGTACAAGTTTGATACTACTCCAATCATGTCCACGTATTTGCTCTATCTTGCAGTTGGAGAATTTGAACACATCTCAACCAAGTCTGGCAAGACTTTGATCAGAGTAATAACCACACAAGGAAAGAAGCACCAAGGAAAACTTTCTCTAGAGTTTACAAAACAATTCTTGTCATACTTTGAAAAATATTTCAAGATTGCATATCCATTACCCAAACTTGACATGATTGCAATACCTGACTTTGCGTCAGGTGCAATGGAAAACTGGGGTGCAATCACATTCAGAGAGACCATTCTTCTTTATGATCCAAAAACATCATCTACTGAAACAAAACAACACATTGCCGAAGTAATTGCACATGAGATAGCACACCAGTGGTTTGGCAATTTGGTCACCATGAAATGGTGGAATGATCTATGGCTCAATGAGAGTTTTGCTACATTCATGGCAACAAAAGCAGTTGACGCACTATACCCCGAGTGGGATTTCTGGGATCAGTTTCTCATTTCAGAAATGTCGGGAGGTCTAAGTCTTGATTCTCTAAAATCATCGCATCCAATTGATGTACCAGTAAAAAGTCCTGCAGACGTGCGACAGATATTTGATGAGATTAGTTACAACAAGGGCGGATGTGTACTCATGATGCTAGAGAACTTTATCGGAGATGACAATTTTAGAAAAGGATTACACAGTTATCTGAAAAAACATGAATATGCAAATGCAACAACTGAAGATCTTTGGAACTCGCTTGGATCAATATCAAGACAACCAGTGCGACAAATGATGAACACATGGGTAAGACAAGTAGGATATCCAGTGATTGAAGCCCAAATAAAAGACTCGAAATTGAAATTATCTCAGAGTAGATTCCTTTTGGAAAATAATGGTAAAACAAAACAAGGAAACTGGATTATTCCGCTCTCCGTGAGAACTGGAGACAAGGTAACTACCAAACTGATGAAAGGACCAATTACCATCCCTTACAAGGAAGACTGGTTCAAGGTAAATGACGGCCAAAAGGGATTTTATCGAGTAAAATATGACAAAGATGCCCTTGATTCACTAGCAACTCAAGTTGAAGCAAAAACAATATCAAATGTAGACCGTTGGAGCATCCATCATGATCTCTTTGCACTTTGCGTATCAAATCAGATATCATTTAGAGACTATCTTGACTTTGTTAGACATTATGAAGACGAAGATGATTATGTTGTATTGACAGATATCATATCTAGCCTGAACTTTTTCTACATATTGCTATCAAAAGAAAAGTTTTGGGACGAGATAAAAGAATTCAATCATGATTTCTTTAACAAGATATTTGCAAAACTTGGATGGGACCCAGTCAATGGAGAAAAGTCAACAAGCGCACTCTTACGTTCACAGGTAATCAGCTCACTTGGAAGACTAGAAGATCAAGACATAATTACAGAGGCAAAAGCAAGGTTTGGTAATTTGTTAAAAACTGGAAAACTACATCCAGATCTTCGCAGTCCTGTATATTCAATAATAGCTTGGACAGGAGACTCGTCCACATATCAAAAAATGCTCAGTCTATATCGCAAGGCACCAACACAAGAAGAAATGGTCAGACTGCTTAGTTCTCTTGCAAACTTTCAGGACAGAAAATTATTATCAAAGACACTCTTGTTTACACTCTCAAAAGAAGTCAGAACACAAAACCTATTTCAACCAATTGCAAGAATGATTACAAACCCACAAGGCAAAGAACTAGTCTTGCCATGGATAAAACAAAATTGGAAAGGAATCGTATCAAGATTTGGCATAGGAAATCCACTTCTTAACAGAATAATTGGTAGTGTTTCAATTGAATCTGATTTTGAAAAAGAGAAAGAGGTAAGAAACTTTTTTGCAAGACATCATGTTCCTGGAACTGAGATGAAGCTTGCACAAACTTTGGAAAGGATAAGAATTCATGCAAGATTTGTTCATAGTGTAAGAAAAGAATTTCCCTAGACAGATTTTCTACATTGTTGTAATTTAGAATGTAATTCTCTTAATGTTTAATAGTGTCATAAAATCAAAATCGATAATGACTACCCCCTCCAATCGTAGATTAACAATCATAACAGTCATGTTTTTCATCGCAGGGTTTTGGGGCATATTCATGGGGCTAGTCGTGTTTACCAATCCAAACTTTATTCTGACTGCACTTGGAATGGTAAACATATCACTTGGAATATTTTTGGGGTTTCGCATTCTGAGAAGAAACAGACAAAAAATGATGGATCGACGAAAATAATCACAAATCATCCCAGATTTAGCAACCACTTTTATAATTTGACATCAAAAGTCTAAGGATGGCAGATCTAAGTTTGGGCCACCTCCTATCAAGTGAATTTGTTATCCCAGTATTTCTTGCTACAATATTTCTTGCTTCTCTGATTGCAACCAAGGTAAAGATCCCTTATACCATGATTCTAGTTGCAATTGGAATTTCAATATCAATCATAGATTTTACAGGTCATGGAATTCCAAATATTTCAGGATTCAAGGTAGATCCAAAACTTATTCTCTACTTTGTCATTCCGCCTCTAATTTTTGAAGCAATGATGAGAATAGATCGGGAACAGTTTAAGACAATCAGAATATCATCCCTGTTATTATCCACAGTGGGAGTTGGAGTTGCCACCATAGTTGGAGGACTATTACTCTCATATCTTGCAGGGCTACCAACAATTGTTGCTTTTGCTTTTGCTGCACTAATTGCACCCACCGATGCTGCAATAGTAATTGAAGTTTTCAAGCGAATGAAAGTTCCAGGCCAACTTGCAACATTGATGGAATCAGAAGCTAGTTTTAATGATGCAGCTGGTGCAATCATATTTTCTTCAATCATTGCAGTATCAGTTACACAGGGATCATTACTTTCTCCAGGTGTTCCAACAGGAATCAATGTTAATATTTTAGAAACTATTGGACATTTTGCACTAGTATTTTTTGGAGGCATCAGCATAGGGATAGGTCTTGCAGTAGGTTCACAGTTTTTACATAAATTGCTAGAAGAACCACTTTCTGAGACAGCACTTTCGGTAGCAGTTCTTTTTGGTGCAGTTGTAATTGCAAATTCACTTGGTCTATCAGGACTTGTTGCAGCAGCTGCAGCAGGATTATGGTTTGGCATAATCATGAGAAAACCCCACATCATAAGTGAAAAAGTAAGAGCGTACGCAACTAACTTTTGGGAAATGATAGCATTTTTTGCAAACTCTGTTGCATTTTTGTACCTTGGATTGAACATGGACATTGTTCGAATAGGTCAAAATATTCCTCTAATTGCACTTGCAGTCATCATTGTATTGGCAGCAAGGGCTGCATCTACATATCCAATACTTGCAGTAACTCACAGATTTACAAAAGAAAAGACGATAGGCCCATGGAGACATGTTGTCATGATTGGAGGTATGAGAGGGGCACTCTCAGTAGCACTGGTGGCAACCCTTCCTGAAAGCGAGTTCAAGGAGATACTAAAAACAATCACATTCGGAGTGGTGTTATCATCGCTAATACTCCAGTACCCAATTCTTTCAAGATACATCAAAAAGGCATTTCCAGAAACAAGGCAAGAAACAAGCAGTTGACCTCACAGTCATGAGAAGAATTTATTTTGTTTAAAAGTCATAGAATTGTCAATCTTGCATGACTCCATCAAAAAACATTAAACAAGACATTGCGTATATTTTCTAGTGTATAAAAATGAGTGAAAAAAATCAAACGGAAAGAACAGTTTTAGAAGGAATAAGTTATGCCAAGATTGAAAAACACAAAGATGCCATATCATTTTTTGACAAGGCACTAAAACAAGACCCAAAAAACGTAGACGCATTATATAACAAAGGAATGTCTCTTCTGAAGCTAAAGAAAAACAAAGATGCCATATCATGCTTTGAGAAAATAATCGAATATGATTCCAATCATGTTGACGCATTAAACAATCTAGGAAATCATTTTGCAGAGTTGCAGCAATTTGAAAAAGCAGTTACATATTATGACAGGGCATTATCAAATGAACCAGAATATCTACCAGCATTGTATAACAAAGGAATTACATCAATCAGACTTGAAAAGTATGATGATGCCATAAATTGTTTAAACAAGGTACTTGACAAAGAACCAGAAAACATGCAAGCAATGCACTATAAAGGATTGGTGCTTGGCAAACAAAAAAAACATGAAGATGCATTGTCATACTTTGATAAAATTTTGGAAAAAGAACCAGAAAACAATGAGGCAATATTTTACAAGGCAACAGAACTGTCAGAGCTTGGCAGACATGATGAGGCAATCATAATCTTTGATAAAATACTAAAAGAGTTTCCAAAAAACGGTACAATAATTTATGCAAAGGCAAGAAGTAAAGCCCAGATAGGACAAAACGATGATGCCCTTGTTCTTCTTGCACAGGCAATATCGCATTATGGCAAAACCATAAAAAGCTGGGCCATCAAAGACTCGTCATTCGATAAGATAAAAGGGGATCCCAGATTCAAGACAATAGTGAAATAAAATGTCAGAAGATATGTTAAAAACAATCAAGGGTTTGCTTGCAGCAGGTAAAGGAAATCCAAAAAGACTACGAGAGATAATGGAGACTGTAAAAAATGATGAGCCAATTGTCATGTCAGATTATAGATACATCCATGATTTGCTAGAGTCATCCAATAATACAGTAGAGCAACCCCAAGTCACAACTCCACCCAAAAAAGATACATCCATCGAACTTCTCCGAATTAGACTTGCAGAAGGACAAATATCAATAGAAGAATTTCGTGTGCTCAAACAAGCTCTGACAGAAGAAGGATAAATCATTCTTAAATCTTAAATTCAAAAAGAATAATCTAATTTCCAGGATTAAAATTGGAACAAAAGCAACATCATGTCTACAACTATCAAGCATGGACTGTACAATCTTGGACAATACCATTAAAGAGACAAGTTCTAGTTTCAATTAGTGATTAGACTTGTCAAAATTTGCTCCATTACCACCAGCGCCAGTTATAATGACATGTTTTGGTCACTGTGGGATTGGTCTTGGTGCAGAATCATATCGAAGACTATTGATTGATGTCGGAGCAGATCCATTAAAGCCAACATTAAAGGGTGAAAAAGACGAGTCCCGCATACTCAAAAGATACGGAAGTACAATTTTACGATTTCCAAATGCATATGGTGGAAGTGAGATTCCGCTTATTCCAAGAGCACTCTTAATTGATCTAGACCCACGAGCTGCCAATTTGATTTTACAGTCATACCCAGACCTGTTTGCTTTAAGAGACAAGCATGTAATTTCTGGTGCAGGCGGTGCAGCTAGAAACTGGGCAGAGGGCCGTACTAGATTCATCAAAGAAGTAAGCACAAAGTATGACATGCAAAAACAACTTGCAAGTCTTTCTCCAGAACCAGTAAGAGGTTTTACAATTCCATTTGCAATGGGTGGTGGTACAGGGGCTTCATTTGCAAGTGCCTTTATGCAATACATCAAAAAGGACACAAAGGAACATGCTACAATTGCATCATTTGGCCTATTACCAGAATTTGGATGGGACCCAGTAATTCTAGAAGCATCTGCAATCAATATCGTCATGAATCTTGAACACCAGATAAAATATAGTGACTGTTCAATCTTATTTTCAAATAAAAGACTAAGAGAACTTGCACAGAAACATGAAAAGAGACTAGACAAAATGTCCTCAATCATAGATGATCTTCCAAAAGAACACGAAGTAGGCTGGAAGGATTACAGAGGAATGAACTTGATTGCAGCAAATGCAATTTCCATGTTTACTGCATCTTTTGCAAGGGAGACAGAATGGGACATGTCAAACTATAGAACGTGGCTTGCAACAAAGAGACCAAGATTTGCAATTACGTGGGTAATTCCAGTGATTCCAGAAGAGAGGCAGTGGAATTCTGATTTGATGGCAAGTACCAAACACAATACAATGGAGGGAATTGTAGAGCACATCAACAAGAAAGAGGATGCAGTTTTGTTTGATATTGATGAAAACGACATAAGAGACAAGGGAGGACCCAAGGATTCCTGCTGTGTATTGGTAAAAGTAAAAGGAGACTTTGAAGCAAAAGAAAGAGATGCTCTAAAGAACATCATAAAGGATAGATTCCACATAGAGGAATCAAGAATGATTTTCATCAAGATTCCAATACTAGAAACCGAACAAGCAAATGTCACCATACTTGTAAACACAAAGGCAATAGGGGCAAAGATCTTGGAGATTGCAAGTGAAGCAGAAGCTTCATGGGACGCATTCAAAGATGAATATGGCAAGTGGGGATTGACTACAGAAGAATTCAAAGCAAGTCTTATGGATGTAGTCCATGAGTTTAGCTAGAAATGTCTGACTTTGCCTTCCTAGAGCAGGTTGCATCACGCATCAGAGAAAATAGATCACAACTAAAAGATACAGAGGATGAGCTTGCAACAGTGAATTTTAGAATTCATGAGATCCCACTGAAGAGTCCAACTGAATCCACGTTTGCAAAGATGATAGGTCAGGATTATTATGATGCTTCAGTAGATTTGGAAAAGGCAAAAGAAAAGCTAGTTGCACAAAAAGAAGATCTCAGTACAAAAGTAAAAGAGGATATTGCATTATTTATAACAGAATTTACTTCACATGAGCTTGTCATCCCCCTAGAGCCAAACCCAAAGATTGCAGATGGTAACACTGTCTTTCACTATAAAAATAATGCAGTTTTTAACAACATATTGACAATACTAAGTGAGCTTTTAGGACTATCCCCACCAATACTTGTCAAAGATGTAATGTTTGCAGCATCAGAGATAACAATCAAGGTAACAGACGAATATGAAGCCAAACAAAAATTCCTAAGCAGCGTAAATGAAGTTCAAAAGACCTTATCAATCAAGAGAAAATAACTTCCAAGAACCCCCATTCACAAAATTTTACGTATAAGATATAACAAGGTAAAAACAGCCAAGATTTTATGAACAAGAATACCAAAAAGCTTCTTGCACTATCATTTATGGCAATTTTCATCGTTTCCACAGTAAGTGTAGCATTTCTAGGAGGTGGTAGGGTCGCAAGCCAGGCCACGGCTACAGACAAGACAATCACTGGAACACCCCAAGACAATTACAAGGACAAGGATAGACCGACATTTTGTCAAACAGGTCCAGCAAAATCAAACAAGTACATAACAGAGTTCAAAGTACCAACAGCATGTACCCAACCGCTTGCAGTCATGGTAGACCAGTCAGGTAATGTTTGGTTTACAGAATCAAACACAGGAAACATAGGCAAGTTTGATCCATCGTCAAAATCATTTCAAGAATTTACCAATCCACAGTGGCAAAGCGGAGAAAAATCCATGATGTGGGGACTTGCTTCTGCACAAGATGGTAACATTTGGATTACAGACTCGCAACACAGTTTGATCTGGAAATTCAATCCAATAGACAAGAGCTATCAGAGATTTGCATTCCCCAAGAGTAATTTGCCAGATGGTTCTTTCCCACAGATGTTACTAATAGATGGTAAAAATGCTTACATCAATGACTTTACCGGAAGAAAGATTGGAGTATTTTCTACAGATCACGTCGGTCCAGACTTGGGCATTACCAGCATTGCATCTCCTGGCAATGACAACTTTACAAGTTCAATGGTCACAGATTCTTCAGGAAAAATATGGTATACAATTTGGATATACCAACAGGGAGGAAGTCTTGTAAGCTATGACCAAAAAACAGGCAACTCTACCCAATATCCTCTTCCTCAAGACATCCAAGCACCAAATGGAATAACAGTTGACTCTTCAGGAAAGTTATGGATAATGGATACTGCAAGTAGTTACTTTTTTGATTTTGATCCTGCAAGTAAAAAATTCACCAAGCACATAACGTCTCCCCCACCAATATCTTCATACGGTAATGCATCAGGACTCATCAAGACACCAATATCAAGACCATATTGGGCTCACTTTGATGACAATGGAAGATTGTGGTTCAACGAACAGGTTGCAAACAGTTTGGCAGTATACGATCCATCAGCCCAGTCCCTTGTAGAGTATGAAGTTCCATCCAAGAATCCCAACTGGTCAGATTGTGGAACCTTGTCAGACTGTGGAGTGGCCCAAGTGTTGGACTTTACAGTAAACCACAATAAAGTATGGTTCTCAGAATGGGTTGAAGACAATATCGGAGTTTTGGATTCTAGCGTTCCACTCCCAATTAATGTAACTACATCTGATTCTTCAATCACAATACATCATGGACAAAATGCAACAGTTTTGTTCAACATCAATCCACAAGAGCAGCTCAGTGCGCCAGTATCAATTATCACATCAAGTACTGCAGGACCTCAAACCATCGCAGTTACACTACAACAGACTCGAGTTACAGTTGATACACCGCAAACTGTCAAGGTAAGAATATCAGCAGACAACTTTGCCACACCAGGAACATATCAGGTCTTGCTAAGTGCAAGATATCAAGACATCACAGTATCAAAATACATCAGTGTAACACTAGAGTAAGAAGTGGTTCCCAACCTAGACAAACTGATTGGAATTTCTACTTATTGTACAAAGACAGAGGGTACTGGAGGCAAGATCAAGTCATCTCCAGAACAATTTTTTGTCTCTGAAATATTACGAGACAAGACACTTGACAAGATTTCCTCTTCAGGAAGTTATACGGTGTACAAGTTAAAAAAACAAGGCATAGACACAAACCACGCACTATCAGATATTTTTACAAAATATGGCCTAAGACTCAAGGCTCTTGGCCTCAAAGATGCAAATGCTACAACTGAGCAATATGTATGCGACATGACAACAGGAAGATCTACTGACACCTTGATTACAAATAGGTATACGCTTGAAAAAATTGGTCTTGTTCTAAAGCCCCTTACAAAAAAAGACATGATAGGAAACAATTTCAAAATAAAAATAGAGGGTGCAGATTTTTCCAAAGTTTCCCAGTTTACAGACCATAACAAGATTCTAAATTTTTTCGGATACCAAAGATTTGGAAGCAGAAGACCAGTATCTCATCTAATAGGAAAAGCAATTTTACAAAAAAATTTCGAGCAGGCAGTAGAGACCTTGATTTCATTTACTTCAGAGCATGATTTGGCCCACAACAACAAGATACGTGAAATGCTCAAGGACAAGTCAAATTATGCCAAGGTCTTTGACCAAGTTCCTCCACAAATGGACATTGAAAGAGTTGTGCTAGGCGAAATGATAAACCATGGAGATGCACTCAAGGCACTTCGTGCATTACCAATACAATTGCGTAGATTTTTTGTCGAAGCATTCCAGTCATTTATGTACAACCAAACAATATCAAAAGCATATGAATTTGGAGAAGACATGATGCAACCGCAACAAGGCGACGTATGTTTTGACAGAGATGACAATCTTGGAAGATATCAAAATGATCCAGAACAAAGATTAACTGTTCCTCTAGTAGGCTATTCATACTCGAAAAAGAATAGATTTGACAATTTCATATCTCAAATACTTGAAGAACAACAGATAACTCCAAAAGAATTTTTCATAAAAGAGATGCAAGAGGCAAGCACCGAAGGAGGATTCAGACAAGCCACCGTATCATGCAAAGACTTTACAATAAATGAACCATATGTGGAGTTTACGCTTTCAAGAGGATCATATGCAACCATACTATTACGCGAGATAATCAAACCATCAGACCCAATAGCTGCTGGATTTTAATTTCGATACAAGAAAACAGCTGACAATTTCCCAAAAAAAAGGTTGTTGATTAGCATTTGTTTTGCAAAATTTAAAAATACATTTCATAGAACAATCATCTAGTAGATACTACACCAGATATTACTAACAAATTCAACTCAAGTCTTATTAGTTATAGATTGGAGCGTTTTGCATAATTGAAAAGCACATTATTACTATTGATAGGACTAGGGGTCATACCATTATGCAATGCAGTATGGGCCACAGATCTTGGCACACTTGGTAGCCCAGATGTCATGATATCTCCCCACTCTGGACCCCCCGGAACCAAGATAACTATAACGGTATCACACATTCCAGACATATCAAAAGCAAGTTACCCATATCCTGATCTTTACATTTACCTCCCGTTCTCACAACCATTTGGTACTACTTTGACAAGTCATTGCGGAGGAGAGGACTGTTTTCCAATCTACACATATGATGATGCAGTAAATCATGATTTTGCTGACAGAGTCATTACATTTTCGTTGCCTAGTACAAACAATTCCAAGCCCATCTTTTTCAACGGTTTTGAAAATTCTGTGTGCGATGTAACATCAAATGGGAAAACATTGGAGAGATTTTCCACTCTCTGTGATACAAAAGATGAACCCTCAGGTGTGTATCAAATCAAGCTTGGATGGGTACTTGAGAGTGATTCTGAGCAAAATTATACTACAGACACAATCCCATTCCTAGTTACATCTGGTACATCCTCATCTGAGGTTCCAGTTGCAGACAATGGTAATACCATTTTAAAAGAATATCAAAATGGAACGATTAGCCAGGCCCAGTTTTATACAGAACTCAAGGCACGGAACTGGACTGATGAGCAGATAAGACAAGCACTTGCAGTAATAGGAAAACTCCCGCATCAGATGGGCATATCAGGTCCTGATTACAAATTATCAATAGAGCAAAACTCTACAGCTGGTACTGCAAACACTACACAGAAAAATACTAGTCAAAATGTATCAAAATTAGAGGTCCAGCCAAATACCAATAATACCAACACGATCAAGGTACAAGACAATATTTCATTGCATGTTCAACCAAATTCTTCAATCAATACTACACAGAGCAATTACACAGTTCAATCTCCTCAAGACGATCCCATGTGGAACAACATCATAATTGGATTGTCAGCCATAGCTGCTGCAATCATGGGAGCAGTAATAATATTTGTAAAAGCATACAAGAATAAAGCAAATTCCAGATAAATTACTCAGAGAATTCAAATTGGCATACAACAAATTGCCAAACTGTTACAGAAATCAGTGTTTACAGGTAAAATTATAGCTTGTCGCCAAAATTTTTTGTATGCTCATCAACTTCGTCCTGTGTAGAAGGAGAATTGTCATGTTTGTGTTCGCTTTTGTGAATGCGTCCCTCCATTTTCTTTTGGTGTTCTTCTCTTGAATGATGAAGTCTATCTGCCTCGTGGATGAACTCTTTCCCACATGTAACACATTTGACAATGTCATGATTATGTTCGTGACGAGCATGTTTTATCAGATCCTCATAAACTGTAAACTTGGTATTACATTGTTCACATTTGAATTTCTTTTTAAAAAGATCCAACGTTAACGAGGAGATGCGGCTAACTAATAAGACTGTCGTATCAAGATATAACCATACTACCGAAAAGATGTTAAATAATCAAAATCTCAAATTGATATCATGTTTGATAACATATTTTCCAAAGTTACCAAAGCACCAGAGTTTCCCTCAGGGTTTGATTGGGTCAATACAAAAGAACCGCTTTCGCTTGAAAAACTCAAAGGCCATGTTATAGTATTAGACTTTTGGACTTATTGCTGCATAAATTGCATGCATACACTACCCATACTTGCAGAACTTGAAGAAAAATACAAAGACATGCCAGTGATATTCATAGGAGTACATTCTGCAAAGTTCTTCAACGAGCAAGACATGAAAAATGTCGAGCAGGCAGTAGCAAGGTATGAGATATCACATCCCGTACTAGTAGACCAGAAAATGACAGTCTGGAACAAGTTTGGAATCAGTGGTTGGCCTACTATTGCCATAATTGATCCCAATGGGACTCTAGTGTACAGACAGTCGGGTGAGGGGCAAAAGGAGATGATAGAGGACACAATTGATGTTCTTTTGGAAAAGCATGAAAAATCTCACACACTGGCAAGAGAACCAATCAAGATTGCAAAGACTATCAAGAAGAGCAACACAACATTGTCTTTTCCAGGCAAGATATCAATATCAAAAGATAGGATTGCCATATCAGACTCGAACCACAATCGAGTCATTGTCACTGATCTTTCAGGTAAAATATTACATACCATTGGCAGCGGTAAGATAGGTCTAGTAGACGGTAAATTTTCAGATGCAGCATTTTTCAGGCCCCAAGGAGTTTCATGGAAAGATGATTTTATTTTTGTTGCAGACACTGAAAATCACGCATTACGAAAGATAGACTTGGAAAATAATCAAGTGATCACACTTGTTGGAACAGGCAAGCAAGGACCATGGAGATCACCTGGTGGCAAAGGAAAAGATATTGCAATTTCATCCCCTTGGGATGTTGCAGTAAAAGATAACTTGATCTTTATTGCAATGGCAGGAAATCATCAGATATGGACATATGATATCAATACAGAGATAACAAGACCTTTTGCAGGAAATGGTCAAGAAGACATCGTTGATGGAAACAGGACACAAGCACAGCTTGCACAACCAAGTGGAGTTTTCATTCATGATGACATAGTATACTTTGCAGACAGTGAGACATCATCTGTGCGAGAAATAGATCTCAAGACAGAATATGTCAGAACTATTGTAGGTCACGGATTGTTTGCATTTGGTTACAAAGGCGGCAAAACCAGTGAGGCACTATTCCAACACCCATTAGGATTGTGTGCAACTGCAAACAAAATATTTGTAGCAGATACTTACAATTCTTCAATTAGAATGATTGAAGAAGATAGCGATTCAGTTGTGACATTAATTGGAAAGCAAGGTATGAGCACAACATGTAGATTAAATGATCCAAGTTGTGACACGCTAGGACTATACGAACCAAGCGATGTAAAAATATACCAAAACAAGCTGTACATTGCAGATACCAATAATCATCTAATACGAGTCTATGATCTAACAACAAATATTCTCAATACACTAGATATACAAATTTAAAAATTTATTCAAAAAAGTTTTCTGCAACTATCTCATGTTTTAGTGCAAATTCCTTTATCTGAGAAAATTGTATTTTTCCCTTGTGATATTGATCCCATACAAAATCAAGTATCTCTATACTTGAAAGGTGTTCTTGGTCAATTGCAGGTCTAGTTCCAAGTATTTCGGTACAAAAAGTCTGCAAGTCAGCAAACTGAAAGTTATCAAGCAATACTCTCATTTGTTCAATGGTATCATCTTTGGGCTTTGATCTTCCAAACAATCCCATGAAATGACATTTTAAAAGACCGACATTTAATTCCATGGCCAATAGACAGCATGAAAAATTTGAGTTAAAACAGGACAAAATGTAGGAATGATTGTGCTAAATTTATAGAATAAGGATTTAAGCTTGTGTCGTGATTTGGTATGGTATGGAAAAGGCATACGTTTTGATCGGTTGCGAGCTTGGTGCCGAAAACGAGATTGTTGGAAAATTGAAAAAGATAGACAAGGTAAAGGATGCAAGAGTCGTATACGGAGATTACGACATTGTGGTAGAAGCTGAAACCGATTCTGAATCTCAGATGGACAATCTGATTACAAAAAAGATTCGTCAATTAGCCAAGGTCAGATCCACTATGACCTTGGGCGTCGTAAGCTGATTCCAAGACCTGCGGCAAAGATCAACGCACCACTAACGGCAATCCATTGACCGTTTACAATCCATTTCGGATTTGAATACATGAACGATGAAGTAGGGCCAACTATGGAATTTCCTTGAAGATAGAAAATTATTCCAAATGCACAAACTAGAATACCAATAGACAGGATTGTAATTCCTACTCTCACAATACATGATAATCTAGTCCCAAATAAAAGGCAAAATGAGTTGATAAGAAAGGCAAAATCCTTTGGATTTCCTTCTTTAATTCATAATTTTATAGAAATATCAAATTGGATGAATGGGGAACAGATCTATTAGATCTTAAAAAGAATAGAAGTTCAATAGATATCGCAGTATTTGTAGCGGCGGCGGTGTTCGCACTAGTCTCATATCTCATATTTGGACCAGATATTGACAAGATGATAAGACAGAGTCCTTTGGTTATTGATTTGATGTTTGCACCATCCTTTGGGATTGGTTTTCTATATGGTCTAAAAATGACCGACAGGGTAATGCAACCTTCAGAATCTCATAGTCCACTAAAACGTGCTTTCTTCAAGGGATTCTTGTTTTTGTTCATGATGGGAGCAATTTTTACTTCAGTCTCTTTTGCACTGCATGGAGGCGCACAGCCATCACACAAGTCAATTTTTACAGATGGACTGATTCCATGGGCAACAGAGTTCATTCAGGAAAACGGGGGATTGACATTTTTGATAATATCAAGCATAACGATAATGGCAGCAGCAACAAAAAGAATAGTTGGAATGGATGGAATATTTAGCAAAATATTCACATTTGTTGGAACATACATCTTTTTTTCCATGCTTGCGCTCACATTTACCCATTCAGACCCAACGCACTCTCAAGTTTACCTATACGCGTTTTACCAAGCAGGAATTGTGGGAGGAATATTTTATCAGATGAACAAGCTTACAGCAAGAGCAAACATGTGGGAAGATTATAACAATGGATTTTAGAATTTTCCAAGCCTTGGCATTAACAAAACCATTGTAATTGACAATATCATTACAAGCAAAGCAACATTTGAAAATTCTGGAAGGTACGTAGTTCCAATTACACTTGTGTTGGTTATACCAGTCTGATTGAATTTCAACATTATCGTAGAACTGTCAGTTCCAGGGATTATGATGGCAGAAAGCGGTTTTCCATCTTGTGTTACTGTAAGATTTCCACCTATCAGATTGGTTGGGATTGTAATTTCAGCAATGCTTCCATGAAATGAACTGTTACCAAGAAATACAAGTTCCTTGTTCATTTTGTTAAATGTCACATTCTTGAGGTCATAGTTTGATACCGTAGTAACATCAAATGTGTAATTTTCCGCCTTTATTGGCCAATCCCATTTTATGCCCGGATGGTCAAGGCCTTTAGGGGCTGAGATTTGTGCAAAAGCTGGAACTGTCAGCATACCTAGTAAAATTATACAGGACAAGAAAATTTGCGATTTCAATTTTTCAGACTGGTTAGTTTGCCGCGAATTTCTTTGTCTTTTATTATTCTTGGATGTGAAACATCTGCAAGTATTACTTCATACCAGAGATACAAACCATCTTGATGAACATAATATGAGCCAAGAAGATCCATGTTTGGAAATCTCTCCAACACTCTACGTTCTGCAACTCTTTGCATGCTAAGAGCAGGCTTGATTCGAAGTACACCCAAATGTTTTGGTCTTCTTCCTGCAACTGGTCTTTTCTTGCGCATGTTACCCTTACCTACACGCATTCTTACTACAACAATTCCTTGTTTTGCCTTGTATCCTAGTCTTCGTGCCCTTTGGATCCTGCTTGGTCTATCTACACGTGTTAGAGCATTTTCTTTTCTCCATTGTATGGCCTTGGCCCTAAGCTCTGGAGAATTTTCTTTCCACATCTTGATCCAGATTTGGTCCTGTTGACTAGGCATACTCGGCACTACAGATTTACCCTTTATATTCTGTTAGAAAATTAGGCAGGATTTTGCTTGCAAAATAAATCAAATATCAAGGAAGCCTATTTATGAAATTAATTTTTCCTAGTTTTTATGAAATGGTCAAGACATGTTTTGATACTTGCCATGATTGGAGTATTTGCACTTGGTACACAGTATGGTTTTGCAACTCCATCCCTTGAGATATCGACAAGTAAACATGTTTACGAATATGGAGACTATCTTTCAATCAACTTCCAAGTCCCAGAACTAGTCAGCAACAGTATAACCATACACATCACAGATAGCTCAAACAAGACAAGCGCACCGATTACCTTGCCAATGGACAAACTAAACAAGACAATTACTTCGCCATTTCCATTTTACAAGACAACATTTAATCCTGGAACCTATCGCATTGATGCAGAATATGCCAACTCTACTGCCAGCGTTTCTTTTGATCTAATAGATACAGGTAAAATTGCCATACCTGTAGAGTTTAAATCACTTGTAAAAACATTAGAGCAAGGATCTCCTACCGATAAGGTGTATGCAGGAATAATTCGAGAATTGATAAACAACAACATACTCAATGTTCCAAACTATAACAACTCCACAAGTCAAGTGTACATTCCACAATGGTTCAAAACTAGTATCAAGTGGTGGTCAGATGATTCAATCTCAGACAATGAGTTTGGCATGTCAATAGAATATCTGCTTGAAAAGGGAATAATCCAAGTCTAGGTTTAGTTATTTTTGGTTTAATCAGATAACGCCACGAAGAATCATGATTATTTTTTCTCCTATGACATTTGCAGCAAGTGTCTGTGCTTCTTTTGTTTGAGCACCAATGTGTGGCGTACATACAATATTTGGAAGCAAGGTCAGTTTATTTCCAACTGCTGGTTCTTTTTCAAAGACATCAAGTGCAGCACCTGCAATCCTCCCTTCCTTGAGTGCATCATACAATGCATCTTCATCAATTATTTCGCCCCTTGATGTGTTTATGATGTATGCCGTCTTTTTCATGGTAGCTATTCTTTTGGCATTTACCAAGTGATGAGTATTCTCAGTTAGTGGTACATGGAATGAGACATAATCAGCACTAGAAAGTAGAGTGTCAATGTCTGCTTTTATCAACCCAACATCACGTGCAAAATCATCTGCAATTGGCATCACGTCAAATCCAATAATATTCATGTTCAAACCCCTTGCAAGTTTTGCAAGTCTTTTTCCAATGTTTCCTAAACCAACTATGCCAAGATATTTTCCAGAAAGCTCACTTCCCATGAGTTCTTTTTTGAGCCACTTGCCATTTCGTATCTCCCTGTCTGCACGAGGTATTTCTCTTGCCATTGAAAGCATCAATCCTAAAACAAGTTCTGCAACTGCATTCATTGCACCTTCTACGGCATTGATGACCCGTATTCCCTTTGCCTTGGCTGCATCAGTATCAATATTATCAAGACCTACTCCCACACGTGCAATTATTTTGCATTGAGTAGCACGGTCAATCATTTCTTTTGTGATCTTTGTTCTGCTTCTTACTATAACTATATCAAAATTAGAAATTTTTTCTTTGATTTGGTCTGGTGTAATCTCTGGTTCATATGTTATTTTTAACCCATTTTTTTGTAGTATGTCATTTAGAATTGGTGCCACTTGATCACAGATCAAGACAGATTGATTCATCGACATGAAAGAGGGCCATCAGTAACAGAATATAATCATTGCCAAGATAATTTTTTTCATCATCAGATTATATCAAAAAATGATCTAGAAACATGATGAATATAAAATAACAAGGGCAATAAAATTAAAAACAAAAAGAGAAAGATTTGGGGGTTTTACCCGCTGATTGATTGCGCAATTGCAGCTGCTTGTGCGTCAGTACATAGACAGTGAACTACTTCCTTTTGTGGAATAGAGTCTACACCTACTGGTGGTACTGCGTCAGATGGGTTTGGCATATCGCCTGGGCCGTATCCCAATTTGAATGGGTCACCTGCGACAAATACTGTGGCCGCACCTGTAAAGATTGCTGCATAGTCGTGATTGACTGCAACATATGCACCTGGACTGTCAAATACAACATCAATGATTGCATCCTGTGAGCCACCGATCAACCAAGTCTGAGTTCCTTGAGCTTCAACATGGTTTCCTTGTGTAACACGAGCAAGTTGTCCTCCCACAATGTGGAAGAATACTGGCATGTTTCCTTGATTGACTACAAACATTCTGTAGTGTGTGCCAAGGTCGACAAATAATGGATGTCCTTGATATTGTTTTAGTGATGGATCATTCCAAGGTTGCACTGGGAAGACATTCTTTGTTGGATCACCCTTTACCAGCTTGTTGATATCTGAGTTTGGAGTGTAGCCAAATGCCATTCCGTTTACAACAGTTTGTGTTGTGTTATGAAGGAACATTGCGGTCTGGTCATAGCTGCCATCTGCGTTCAAGTACAATTGATTGTACTGTAAGACAAATTCTTTTGCTGCAGCTTCATATCTATGATGTACGACTATGACTTTACCACCTTGGGTAGCTGTCTTGTCTACTATCAATGGATTATAACCATTCAATGGATCAACGATTGTTACTCCGTACATGCCGGACAACACGTGTTGGTCCATTGATGCAAGATTAACTCCTTCACAGTGGTACTTGAATGCACCAGGAGTCTCAGCTATGAATGCATAAGTATTTGATTGACCAACCTTAACAGCTCCAAAGTTTGTTGCACTTAGTTGTCCTGCGTGCATATCTAAGGAGTGTGGTGTTGATTCATTCGATGGTACTGTTAGTGTTACTCTGACGATATCGCCTTGTGTAACTCTTACAGTTGGTCCTGGGACTTGGCCGTTAAAGGTCAATGCGTAATATTTTCCGCCGCCCATAATAGGCAAAGTAGTGCTTTGTGCTACCAACTTTACATCTACTACATGACGTCCTTGTGCAGTCAAATTATCAATTTGATCTGCTGGTATCTGTGCAAATGCACTTGGCATTTGTAACTGGATACCACCCATATCATCGACTGATTTAATCGAGGCCTGTGCTGGTGCACTAGGAACACTCTGACTTGATGCAGTCATCTGAGTCTGTGAATATGTGCTTGCGAACAATAATCCTGCTACTGCCACTACTGCGGCAATAGACATCATACTGTATCGTCTGTTCATCGTTTCGGATGTTCAAATCTAAATATATTAACTTATTGGGTATTTTCTTAAGAAATTCGCAGGATCTTGTGATTTCAGACCATCCCAAATTCTAAAAATGCGAATGCATATTAGGAAAATTAATTTTAGTTTTGGCGTGAAGTTTAGAACCGATTCTGATTCTTTGGGCAAAGTAGAGATTCCAGCAGAAGCATACTATGGCGCATTTACAGCAAGAGCAATAAAACAATATCATGTAAGCGGACAGAGATCCCATCCATATCTTATCATGGCATTTGTTATGATCAAAAGATCAGCAGCAGTTGCAAATATGAAAGTAAAGGCACTTGATGCCAAAAGAGGGAATGCAATAATCAAGGCATGTGATCAAGTCTTGTCAGGAAAACATCTTGATCAGTTTGTTGTAGAGGCAATCAATTCTGGTGCAGGAACTGCATTTAACATGAATACAAATGAGGTAATAGCAAATATCGCACTTGAGATAATTGGAAAGCAAAAAGGAAATTATGAAGTCATACACCCAAACGACCATGTGAACATGTCACAGTCAAGTAATGATACATTTCCAACTGCAATGCATGTTGCAATTTTATTTAACGTAAACCAAGTAATACCCGCAATTGATGAACTAGTAAAGACATTAACTAAAAAGGCAAAAGAATTTTCAAGTTATCAAAAAATTGGAAGGACACACTTGATGGATGCACTACCAGTAACTCTTGGAAGTGAATTTGCAGCATATGCTACAGCAATTGCAAAGGCACGTGATGCAATCTTTGAATCAAAAAAAGATCTTGAGCACATTGCACTAGGAGGAACAGCAGTAGGCTCTGGCGCAAACACTCCAAAGGGATACAGAACACTTGTAATATCAGAGCTTGGCAAGATATCAAAACTTTCACTCAAACCAGAACAAGACATGCAATTCGGACTTGAAAGTAGATTTGCAGTTGCAAGAGTTTCATCCACTCTGAGAAATCTTGCATTAGAACTTGGAAGAATATCAAACGACATCAGGTTGATGGCATCAGGACCTGTTGCAGGTCTATCAGAGATTGGCATTCCCGCAGTTCATGCAGGATCTTCAATCATGCCAGGCAAGGTAAACCCATCACTTGCTGAATGTATGAACATGGTATGTTTTGACATAATTGGAAAGGATTCCACTGTGGCACTTGCAGCACAGGCAGGCCAATTTGAGCTCAATGTCATGCTTCCTGTAATGCTAAAATCAGTTCTTGATTCCATGGATATGCTAAGAAATTTTGTTCCAATATTTTCAAGGAACTTAATCGACGGCTTGACTGCAAACAAGACAAAGCTTAGCCAATACATAGAAAATAGTCCAGTCATAGTAACACTTCTTACTCCAAAAATTGGATACCAAGTCTCGGCAGATTTATTCAAGGAATCTCTCAAGACAGGAAAAACAATCAGACAACTTGTAATTGCAAAAGGATTGTTGACTGAAAAAGAAGTAAAGGCACTACTTGGATAAACAATGGCAAAGATCTGGGTAGAGGCATATGGTTGCTCTGCAAGTTTTGCAGATTCAGAAATGATATCAGGTCTAATTGTAAATGGAGGACATAGCCTTGCAGAAAATGAGAATGATTCTGATCTTAGTGTGATAGTTACTTGTTCTGTAAAAGATGTTACTGCACACAAGATGGTACATAGGATAAAAAAACTAAAATCAAATCCACTTGTTGTAGCAGGCTGCCTTCCCAAAGCAGAACAGTCAACAGTAGAAAAGTTTAGTCCAAAAGCAAGTTTGCTTGGGCCAAATTCACTTGGGAAGACATTGGATGTGATAAGTTCTGCATTAAATGGAATAAGAAAGGTAGAGCTTGCAGATACCGATGTCAGCAAGGTGGGGCTTCCAAAGGTTAGACTCAATCCAGCAGTTGGAATTATAGAGATAGCAAGCGGTTGTATGAGCGAGTGTACATTTTGTCAGACAAAGATAGCCAAAGGCGATTTGCAGAGCTATAGAGTGGGAGACATTGTAAGACAAGTACGACATGAAATTAAAGACGGTTGTGTAGAGGTGTGGCTTACCTCAACTGATAATGGGTGTTATGGTTTTGATATTGGTTCAAACCTACCCGAACTTGTACAAAGTGTCTCAAGTATAGAACATGATTTCATGATACGTGTGGGAATGATGAATCCCATGTATCTTCCACGCATCAAGAGCAATCTCTTGGAGAGTTTTGCAAACGACCGAGTCTTCAAGTTTCTCCACATTCCAGTCCAAAGCGGTAGCGACAAAGTCCTAAAAGATATGAAAAGGCTTCATACCTCAAAGATATTCTACGATGTAAATTCTGCATTTAGAGAGAAATTTGATAGATTTACCATTGCTACTGACATCATAGTAGGTTTTCCTACAGAGACAGAGGAAGACTTTGCTAAAACAATTGACTTGATAGATGAGACAAGGCCAGATATTGTAAACCTCTCAAGGTATAGCCCAAGATCTGGCACCAAGGCTGCCCAAATGGATCAGATTGATGTTACAGAGGTCAAGCGCAGAAGTAAGCTAGTCTTTGATATGACAAAAAAGATCTCTCAGCAAAGAAATGAAGAGTGGATAGGTTGGAAGGGAGAGGTCTTGTTCGATGAGATATCAGACGGAATAACAAAGGGAAGAAATTTTGCATACAAGCAGATAGTTACAGATGACAAGGTCAAACTAGGAAAAAAGGCCATCGTCAAGATAGATGGTGCAGCACCAAATGGTCTGTATGGCACCATAGTGAGCTAAATATTTTAGATCCGAGCTTAGATCAAAACTAGCAACAAAGTTTTTTAATCAATTTTGTAAGCAAAAGGGAGTCATGGAGTTTCAGATGAAAGATCCAGTTTTAATCATAGGCCTAGGTGGCGCAGGATGCAAGCTTGCTGTCAACATCAAGGAGAAACTAGGCTATGATTGCCTTTTGATAAGCCACGATGCAAGAGATCTCAATCATGACGCCTCAAAGATTTTGATTAATACCAGTCCTATTTTGAATCCGTCTGCATACCTCATAAGAGGCGTATCATTTGGTGCAAGAGGTTCTATTGAAGAAAAAATTAGTAGATATTCAACAATAATGGTCATTGCCAACCTAGCAGGAAAATCAGGCGCTGCACTTGCACCTGTAGTATCTCAGATTAGCAAAGAAGCAGGAAAGAGTACACTCTCATTTGGAATCATGCCATTCAAGTTTGAAAAAGACAGGATATTCTTTTCAGGAGTTTCTTTGAAGAGACTAAAGACAAATTCAGATTGTACAGTAATAATAGACAACGATGCATTACTTGAGAGCAACCCAGATCTTACCCCAGACGCATGCAATAAAATCACAAATTCTGCCTTGCTACACGTAATATCCACCCTAAAGAATTCATCATTACCACTTGAAACAAGCATACTTTCAACTAGCAAGGATATTTCAGACGTAGAGACCTCACTTAGAGACTCTATCAAGATGCTATACGAAGACGCATCTCCAAATAACATCAAAAGTGCACTAATGTATGTAGTAGGCGGAAACAAAGTCCCAGTAGGAGTTTTGAATTCAATGGTAAATACAATAAGCGGAATTTTTGGAGATGACAGTACTAGAGTAAGCATGTCAGTCACAGCAGGAGAAAACTCCAAAGTTGTCCTGCTTACTTCAATTGAAGGGGAGACACGCTTTGACAAGTATGACCCACTTGGGTTCATACCAAAAGACAATGTACTTGATTGGGACGAACCTGATGCAAGTGTGAGAATTGATCTTAATTTAGATCAAATAGAATAAAATTCAGACAAAAAATAATCTAATACAAATATAGTAAATTAAAATTTAGAGCCTACTCTTTCTTTGGCTTTTTTTCTGGTTTCTTTTCTTCCTGTTTTGGTTTTTCTTCAGCCTTTTTTGGTTTCTCTTCTGGTTTCTTTTCTTCTTTCTTTGGTTTCTCCTCAGATTTCTTTTCATCTAGTTTTGGTTTTTCTTCAGTCTTCTTTTCCTCTACTTTCTTTTATTCTTTCTTTGGCTTGTCATTAGATTTCTTGTCGCCTTTTTTTTTGC
>JAJPEA010000040.1 GCA_023252335.1 Nitrosotalea sp. | reverse complement strand
CATCACATCATAGAATAGCGGGTCATAGTTTGGACCTATCTGACCTGCAAAGTTTGACAGCATACCTACGAGCATAGTGAATATCGTGCTCATCATGATTCCAAACAATTTAGGTGCGATATATACATTTCTGTATGAGATGAAAAATAGAGATCTAATACGAGACTAATAAAATAAGAAAAAAGAGAAGAACTAAGCTCTCTTTGCTTTTTCTGCTTGCTTTGCTCTTACAACAAAGGCAATGAAGATTCCACCGAAGATTCCACCGGATATGATTGATGCACCGACTACACCGTTTGCATCAAGGTATGGAGTACCAGAACCTGCGTGTGGATTATTTTGTACTGCTTGTACCTTTGCTTTTGCCAATGCCAACTCCTGTTCGAGTCCAAGACCACCACCTGGTGTGTATTGAGCTGCGGCAAATGGAGCAAATGTAGAGGCTGCAAATAGAGCCAACAATACAGTTCCAACAATTATTGGTGTTTTCATATGAATACCTAATTGAGATTCGAATTCGTAGATATTTAACTTTTATGTAATCTACACTTGAAGGGAGTTCAAGTAACATTTATGTTTCCTTAAAAAACAAGCGCTTCGTGGGTCGACTCCATTCACACAGACACGGTAAATCACATTCAACAAGGCCAATTACTCCTAGTACACCTACATGGGTAAAACAGAGTCCAGCCGAGATTGAAGAACTGATTGTCAAATATGCAAAAGAGGGTTTACCTCCAAGCAAGATTGGAATAAAATTACGCGATCAACATGCAATACCAATTACAAGACAAATTGTCAAAAAATCAATTACAGAGATTCTCGAACAAAAGGGAGTCAAAACAGAAATGCCCGAAGATTTGAACAACTTGGTAAACAAGGCACTTGGCCTCCAGAAACATTTGAGAGAGAACAAATCTGATAAAAGAAATGTCAGATCACTTGAACTCCTTGAAGCAAAGGTTCACAGATTATCTTCATATTACAAGAAGATTGGAAAGATAGCCAAAACCTGGAAATATAAGGCAGTCATTGCTCAACTCGAGTAATGGCAAAGTTAGATCAAGCATTATCTTATTTTCATGACAGAGTTTCGGATTGTATCAAAACAGGAAAAAATATTTCAGTAATCACTCACCTTGACTGTGACGGAATAACATCGGGCAGCATTGTTACAAAATCTTTGATCAGGTCAGGTGCAAAATGTACCGTACGTACGGTCAATGAGTTTAGCAAAAACATCATTGAAAAGATGAAAAGCGATTCAAGACAGTTTCACATAATCACAGATCTTGGAGGGGGATTTGCAAAAGATATTGACGAAGCATTAGGAGAAGATTGGATAGTAGTTGATCATCATCAGATACCAAATGAAGAATTTGACAATCAAAAAGTTATCAATGCTTGGAAATATGATGTCGACGGAGGAAAAGATGTGTCTGCAGGAGGTATGGCCTATCTTGTCTCAAAGGCACTACACAAGGAAAATACAGATTTGGCATGGATTGCAGTCGTTGCAGCATTAGGGGATCGTCAAGATCAGGGTGAAAAGAAATCATTTACAGGAATAAATTTAGAGATTGCATCTGCTGCAAAAAAGAATAATCAAGTCGAAATTGATTTAGATATCTTGCTTGTTGGTAGAGAAACAAGACCATTACCAGATGCACTTGCATTTACCTCACAACCCTTCATCGAAGGTCTAACCTGGAATCGCGATGCATGTCTTTCGCTTTTAAATTCCTCAGGAATAAAATTAAAGGATGGTAGTAGGTGGCGGGTTCCTGCTGAGCTAACAGAAGAGGAAAAACGAACACTTCTTCAAACAATATCAAAGTACATTTCAACCAAAAATGCAAGCGACATACTAGATGAGCTTGTAGGTTACACATACACACTATCTGGAGAAGACAAGAGGAGTTTTCTTCGCGATGCAAGAGAGTTTTCAACAATGCTAAACTCTTGTGGCAGAATTCGCAAGGCAGGAGTAGGAGTAGCAATTTGCATGGGCGACAGGACCAAGATGCTTCAAGAGGGCGAAAACATTTTGGTAGAATATAGAACATTTTTGAGAACATACATGAACACACTTTCTAGTGAACGATGGAGAATAACCGATAATGGTCATTACTTGATGGTAAACGGTGAGGGATTAGTACCTGAAAATATGACAGGTGCAGTATCATCGCTTCTTGGAGGATCACAGAAAAACACTGGAAAGATAATCATACTTCGAACAAACGGAGAAGAGGGAACAATAAAGTTCTCTTCACGTAAATCAACAGGTTGTAAATCCGAAGTAAATTTGGGGTTATTAATGCGAGAATGCGCTGCAAGAGTATCAGGTGTAGGGGGAGGACATGCAGCAGCCGCAGGAGCACGAATTACAAAAGACAAATTGGATGAATTCTTGGATTACTTGGAAAAAAATGTCTCTAGAATGCAAAGTTCAAGTGTTTCTGAATAATCTTTCAGAGAAAAAAGCAGAATCCATAAGAAAATCTTTGGAGCCTGATAATGTAGATTTTCCAGAAAATCTTTCCTTCAAGATTGAAAAAAACGAGACATCACTGATTTTCACATTTGAGGGTAAAGGAAATATACGAACATTGATTTCTACTATTGATGAAGTTCTTGAACAGACTCAAGTTATACTCAAAGTGACTAGTTGATGCTTGACCCAAAACTTCTTCGAGACAGTCCAGATAAGATTAGGAACATGTTGGAAGCAAGGGCTGTCAAATTTCCTCTTGATGATTTAATTGCACTAGACAAAGACAGAAGAGAATTAATTATCAAAACCGATGAATTTCGAAAAAAAAGAAATGAAGTATCGTTAGAGATAGCAAGAAAAAAGAAAGCAAAGGAAGATGCATCAGATCTTATAGATCAAATGCAAAAAGTTTCAGACAATTTAAAAAAATTAGAAGAAGACCAAATATCAATAGAAGAAAAATTCACAAAACTTTCCCTAACATTACCTAACATGGTACACGAGTCAGTACCAATTGGAAAAGATGAGACTGCAAATAAAGAAATAAAAAAATGGGGCAGCATTCCCGTTTTTGATTTCGAGGTAAAAGATCACATAGATTTGACACAGAGTCTAGATCTTGTAGATTTGGAGAGAGCAGCCAAGGTATCAGGAGCAAGATTTTACTATCTCAAAAATCAACTTGTCAGGTTAAACCAAGCGTTATTACAATTTGCACTTGATTTCTTGTCTGAGAAAAATTACACCCCAATACAAACACCATTTCTGATAAACAGGGGAGCCATGGAGGGTGCCATAATTGCCCAAGATTTTGAAGAAGTAATTTACAAGATTGAAAATGAAGACCTTTACCTCATAGGAACAAGTGAGCATGCTGTTGCATCAATGCACTCTGATGAGATAATTGATGGTAAAAAATTGCCCCTACGATATGCAGGAATTAGTACATGTTTTAGAAAAGAAGCTGGAGCCCACGGTAGAGACCAGAAGGGAATATTTCGTGTACATCAATTTGAAAAAGTAGAACAGTTTGTATTTACAAGACCTGAAGATTCATGGCACGAACATGAGAGAATGCTTGCAATCGCAGAAGAGTTTTATCAAAAAATAGAGATACCATATAGAATCATGCTATTATCAAGTGGAGATTTGGGCAAGGTCTCTGCCAAGACCTACGATATAGAAGCATGGATGACTGGACAGAAAAACTATCGAGAAATAGTATCGTGTTCCAATTGTCTTGACTTTCAAGCAAGAAGGCTAAAAATAAGATTTAGAGACAGAACTGATGAACAACCACAATATCTACATTCTCTGAACAGTACTCTGGTAGCAACTACAAGAACAATGGTTGCAATAATAGAAAATTTCCAGACTAAAGATGGGCATATTACAGTTCCAAAGGCATTGCAAAAATATGTAGGCTCGAGCCTCATCTAAAATGTCGTACAACTTATATTTTGGCCGCAAAAGTTCATCATAGTTGGCACGTCAAAAGACTGCAAGAGTAAAAGACAAGTGGCGAGAAAAAAAGTGGGTTACAGTACTGCTTCCTGCATCATTTGACAAAAAACCAATTGCCTATATCCCAGTTACTGATGATGATAGTGCAATAGGCAGAGTAATCGAGGTCACACTACACGACATACTAAAAGGAGATCCTTCCCAGCACCAATTCAAATTGTATTTCCAGGTTCATAAAATAGATGGAGAAACTGCAACTACCATTTTCAAGAGATTTGAGTATGCAAAGGAGTTTCTAAGAAGTCTTGTAAGACGAGGTTCATCATTGATTAGCTTTATTGCAGATGTCAAGACCAAAGACGGATACATCTTTAGAATAAAGATAGTTGCATTGACACAGAAAAAATTGAATACTTCACGAAAACACGCAATTAGACTAGTTGCTCAAGAGATAATGTCAAAGACTATTCCAGAAATGACAATAGATCAATTCATCCAGGCTACAGTGTTTGGAAAAATAAACTCAGATATCATGGCTGCTGTCAAGAAAATAGTTCACGTGAGACACGTTGGAATTGAAAAGGCAAAGCTCATTAGAACTGCAGAGGGCGAAATTGCTCTGTTACAAGCCTAATAGATATAATCCATCCTCCACATCTTATACAATATGGCACACCAGTTAGAAGTAACGGCTGAGGTAATCTTACATGCTACAGAGAGCAGTAAGAAGATCTTTGATCCAATCTTTGATTTATTCCAGATAAAAGAAGACGAGTTTATCATAGAAAGAACTCTGGGCCATTATGGAAACACAATATTGCTTGCCAAAACAACACTTACAAAAAAACGTGCAGAAGAATTTATCAAAAAGATAGCATCCAAGATCCCAAAGACTCAGATGAAGGAATTAATAGAAAACATAGACATGTATTTTGAAGACACTTCACTTTTTTTAAGAATAGGCAAAAATGAGATTGTACGAAAGGAAATCAGTCTACAGCAAAATAATGCAATAAAAATTAAGATAAAGATGCCAGTCTACAAAAAAGACCAAATTTCAAAAAAATACATAGAACTACTTACAGTTGAATAAAATCTGCAAAGCCAGCATGATTTAATAATATTTATCAGTCTAAGAGAAAGGGGATGAGGTAATATTTTTGCCGCTCCAGTCTGAGCATCTGCTGTGAGGAAGCCGCGACGAACCGACCCACAAACCTTTTGATCTTATTCCATACGGTTCTTTTAAATAGAGTGGATCCTGTTTTTTCGCTGTGAAAACAGATTACGATATCATAATAGCTGGAGGAGGCTTGGCAGGAATGATTGCTGCCCAATCAGCGTCGTATTATTCTAAACAACGATTATCAATTCTAGTAATAGATAGAAACCCAGAACCTACCATAGGCAAGAAAACAATCAACGGATGGGTTTGTGGAGATGCAGTTGGAAAAAACACTGTAGATTACATGACTGAGAGAATCAAGATTGCATGGGGTAACCCTGAGATCGAACATCCAGTAAAAGGAGTAATGGCATTTTCTCCTGACAGAGAGACATCAATTCCTTTTGATGGCGATGGATACATGCTCAACAGACAACAGCTTCCTCAACGTCAGCTTCGCGATGCAAAAAAGGTCGGAGTCAATATCCAATATTCTGTAGCACTAAGAGGTTTGCAATATGAAAATGGGACTGTTGTTGGAGTTGAAGGAACAAATCTAGTTACAAACGAGCCATTCAAAAAAACTGCAAAAATAGTAGTTGACGCCACAGGAGTTACTTCGATGTTAAGAAATGGCTTGTCCATAGGTACAAAGATTGAACGAAAGATAGACCGTGACGATTTAGAATCTACCGGAAGACACATCATGAAATTTGAACAAGGTGTAGATGACAAGAAAGATTTTGATCCAGATTATTGCATCATTCACCTTGATCAGGATATAGCTCCTGGAGGATATGGATGGGTATTTCCAAAAGGAAAAGACAAGGTCAACATAGGATTAGGTGTGCAACAAAAAGAACTGATAAAAAGAAATCACAGATTGGGTACACATGATGATGTTACAAAACTGATCAATGATTATGTAAAAATAAACAAAGCAATCAAGAATCCAAAACTATCAGATGATCCAATGGATTCCAATAATGTAACAGGTAATTGGCAAGTCTCTGTTAGAAGACAAAATGATTGTCTAGTTGCAAATGGATACATGCTTGTTGGAGATTCAGCATGGATGCCAAAACCACTTGATGCTGGAGGAATTGGTCCTGCAATAGTTGCAGCTACCATATTAGGTAAAAATGCAGTAAACGCAATTGAGGCAAATGATGTTAGTGAGGCAGGTCTTTGGCAATACAACATTGATTTCATAAATGATTATGGATACAAAACAGCAGGTCTCGAAGTTTTCAGACGATTGCTTCAGACTCTTACAAATGATCAGATAAACTATGGAATGAAGCACTTTTTGTCAAAACTAGACGTAGAGGCAATCAGCAAAGGAGAACACCCAGACTTTGGAACAGTTGGAAAACTAGGCATGTTGATAAGAGGAGCTCTTAACAAAAAGTTGGCAGATTCACTAAGATTTACTGCACAACAGAACAAAACACTAACAGATCATTATTACAACTTCCCCAAAAAGCCAGACGGTTTTGAGGATTGGCAGAAAACTTTGCATCACATCCTAGATGAATCGTTTGCAAAGATCGAAGTTTAGAAAATTCTCAGGCATAAAACCACTTTTCTTACAATATTAAAAGTAGACAACCGACTAGTTATTCATCAATAGACCCCCTCAAACATTAATTCGTGTATCTATGCCAAAATAGAAGACATTTTTAAATTAAGGATGAGACTTGAAGCAAATGTGCTTGCAGAGTCATCGTTATACATAGACTGGAATAATTCCTTTGAAGTTTTAGACAAGGCATATGCAGCAAACCTGTTTGTGCTCATAATAGGACCAAAAGGAACTGGTAAGACAACACTAGTTAGACAATTTGCTGCAAAGCGAGGAATTAATCTTGAATCAATTAATTTCAGTTTGAGAACCCGTGAAAGTCACCTAGTAGGTGCAAAGACATTAGAGAATGGAGCAATTGGATTTGAACAAGGAATTCTAGTCAAGTCCATGAAAGATGGAAATATGTTATATCTTGATGAGATAAACTCTGCAGAAGCAGATGTGCTTCTTCGTCTTGATGAAGCATTAGATGATAGAAGGCAGCTAGTTCTAAAAGAATCAAGTGGAGAAGTTATCAATGCTGCAAAAGGATGGTTTGTTGCTGCAACAATCAATCCGTTATCTCATGTAGGTACAAAAGAGCTTCCGCCTCAATTGTTAAGTAGATTTCCAATAAGACTTAGGCTAGATTATCCACCAGAGGAAATTGAATTGCAGATAGTCAAGCAGTATTCTTCAGGATCTCACGAAAAAGAGATCATGCAAGGAATAAAGTTAGCAAATATTTTACGACAGGCAGCTGCAGTTGAAGAGTTGTACTATTCACCAAGTTTGCGTGAAACAATAGCATTTGCAAAGATACTTGATTCTGGCATGAAAACAAGGCAAGCCGCAGAGGTAGTATTTGCCAACGTATACCTACAATGGGGCAACGTAGAATTCCAAAAAGTAAATGACATCATAACATCAATGTTTGGTAGTTAATGCAATCATTACATCTGCGAAATGACACATTACTTGAGATAGCTACATTTCTTGTAAGAAGATGGTCTGAAAAAGAATCCGTGATGGTCAGCATATCGGATCAAAAAGAAGTACAGACCAAGCTACGAGAGAACAAAGTGATGATGTTTTCATTAGAGAAATATCAGGGAACAGACTTTCAAAAATATAGACAATTCAGGACAGCATTGTGGTATGAAGCGATGCGAATTAGATATTCAAATAAAATTCTCAGTAATGACCATGCGTTTGGCTTTATTCTCAACACCCTTGAAACAAGAAGAATTGAGACCCTAGCAAGAAAAGTTTGGCAAGGAATGGATAGTGAAATTATCTTCAGATATAGTGTTTCGTGGCTTTACAGGCCATTATTGAATACATTATACGGAAATACCAGGATTGTAGAAGGTTTTTCACAATATTTCTTGCTAGGAGATATCAAAGGAGAACTGTCACCCAGTGCATTTGAAAAGGTTCAGAAAGCAAGCAAGCTAGCCATCGAGATAGTCAAAGAATCCATTGAAAAAAAATATGAAACAGATTGGCTTGAAAAAAAGGTACCAGAAATAATCAAGATTCTAGAAATTGATCCACTCTTAACTATTCCAATATCAATACCCAGAATCAGTTCTGGAATGGCGCTCTCAGATCAGGAATTTGTTAAGATTTTGAACAAGATTGCAAAATATCGTGAAAGTGACTTTGGTGAACTTGATCCACACAAGATTACGGAAGGAAAAGAGGTCTTTGAAGAATTTAGAATTTTATTAGAAGAATCAAAGAGAACAGAGAACAAAGGACTAGACAGTGAAGTGATAGGGGTAAACATTCCTACTGCAACAAATGTAGACGAGACAAAGATTGTCGATACAGATTTGATAAATCACCTTAAAGCAAAATTCAAAGAATGGAAATCAGGCTGGAAGGAAGAACATGTTTTCACAGGAGATGAATTTGATGAAGAGTCATACATGGAAGGTCATAAGCCATTCTTGTCAGATAGAAAAATTGCAATCAAGACAAAGATTGTGATACTTCTTGATCATTCATCCAGCATAGCAAACCAAGAGATACAATACAAAAAGGCAACACTTGCCTTGTGTGAAGTCTTGGAATACCTTAAAGTAAAATTTTCAGTTTATGCATTTAACACAGAACAAAAACAAGTTATTTGTTGGTTGATAAAACCAGAAAATTTGAAATGGAATAATATTTCTGCTAAAAGGCTTGTAAAGATAAAGGCAAACGGTAGTACTCCATTGGCAGAGGTTTACAACATGTTACTACCATCTCTTCGATCAAAAAAACCTGACATATTTTTGACATTGACAGACGGTGAACCATCGGATCCTGATGCAGTTCGTTCCATAATGAGAGATTTCAAGTCAATTGGAATAAAGATGGTCGCAATAGGTTGTGGACCTGACACAGGAGATGCAATAGTTATTGCAAACAATCTCAGAAGATTAGGTTACGAACGCACTCTTGCTGTAAGTAGACTAAGTGACATCCCAAAAAGAGTTTTGAACGTACTAGGAACTAGCTGAAATGAAATGCTTGTCAGTATCTCAACCTTATGCGGATTTGATAATTAGTGGTAAAAAAACAATAGAATTGAGAACATGGAATACAAAGTTTAGAGGTGAATTTTTGATTCATGCACCAATCAAAATCAAAGACAGTGCATGTGAGAAATTAGACATTGACAAGTCTAGTCTTAGAACAGGAGTAATAATAGGCAAAGCTGAAATTTATGATGTAAAATCATACGAGTCCATAAAGGAACTCAAAAATGACTATAACAAACATTTTGCAACCGAGGAATTTTTACGTCACAAATATGGATTTCTACTTCGAAAGCCACAAGCTCTCAGAGTTCCAATTCCATATAAAGGCAGTCTAGGATTTTTTGAAGTAAAGATGCATTCTGGATTACCAACAAACAATGACATAAAGTCAGAACTCTTTGATGAAGAATACAGATACCAATGGATAGGAAAACACTAGATAAATTAGATTTTGATATTTGGGTTTTCTTTTTTGAGTTTTTCCCAGTCTGCAAGAAAGTTTTTCAGACCAATATCTGTTAAAGGATGTTTTAACATTTTTCCCAATATATCTGGCGGCAATGTTACCACATCAGCTCCAATTTTTGCGGCTTCTACTACATGCATTGGATGCCTTACACTTGCAACAAGAATTTGTGTACCAAAATTGTAATTATCAAAAACTTGTCGTATCTCTTTGATAAGGTTCATCCCATCTTGTCCATTGTCATCTAGTCTTCCAATAAATGGACTCACGTATTTTGCACCAGCTTTTGCTGCCAATATTGCCTGGTTTACTGAAAAACAAAGCGTGATATTTACTGGGATATTCTCAGATGTCAAGATCTTGCAAGCTTTTAGACCATCAGGGGTCAGAGGACATTTTACTATCACGTTGTTGCCATATTTTCTAAGTCGTCTACCTTCTTCCAGCATTCCATTGGTTTCTAGGCTTAATACTTCCAAGCTAACATCACCTTTGATAATTCGAACAATTTCCTCCATAACTTTTTGAGGATCTCCCCCCTCTTTTGCCATCAGAGATGGATTTGTAGTAATTCCGTCTACAAGACCCATATCGTTGTACATCTTTATTGCTGAAATATTAGCAGTATCCAGAAATATCTTCATCTGGTTTGACTCCGAATAGACTTGACAGCATTAGATATATGAATTGATGTAATACCGTGCTTTTCAAGTAAGAGTGGAATCTCACTATCTCTTGCAGATTCACCAAACTGATCCCTTGCCCCAATACGTTTTACGGGAACAGGATATGTCTCAGAGATTGTCTCCGCAACTGCAGAACCAAATCCTGCCAATACATTGTGTTCTTCACATGTGACTAGTCCACCTGTCTCACGGGCTGCTTTTTCTAAAATTTCAGAGTCAAGGGGTTTGATTGAAAACATATCAATTACTCTACATGAAATTCCTTCTTGTTTCATAGAGTCTGCAGCGTCAAGAGCAATACTAACAGTTATTCCGCATGCAACAATAGTACAATCAGATCCATCACGCAGAACAATTCCTTTACCCATCTGAAAGTCTTGTTCTTTTGAATGAATTACAGGTGTTTTTGATCTTGCCAGTCTCATGTAACACGGACCATAAACTTGTGCAAAAAGTCGTGTTAGTTTTTCCACAGCGATAGTATCAGCAGGAACAAAGACCTTGAGATTTGGAATGACCCGCATTATTGCAATATCTTCAATCTGTTGATGTGAACCTCCATCAGGACCCACACTGAGGCCGCCATGAGATACAACCATTTTCACATTTAGTCCATTTTTGCCGTTTCTTGAAGGATATGCTATTGCATTACGTATCTGGTCAACACACCTACCAGGAAGAAATGCAGCATAAGTACTTGCAAATGGAATCTTGCCTTCATTTGCAAGACCTGCAGCCATAGTAACCAAGTTGGCTTCAGCAATTCCAACATTGAAGAACCTATTTGGAAATTTTTTTCCAAACGGTTTTGTCTTTAGCGAGTCTGTAGTGTCTGCACCAACTACAACTATGTTAGGATTTTCTTCTCCCAACTTGAGTAGTGTTTCACCATAAACAGTTCTCATATCAGCAAATTCTGTCATACAAAACCTGCCTCCTGTGCTATCTGTAAAAGTTCAGTCTTCTTTTTGCCTAACTCGTGTAGATCTATCCATTTTTTTACAAGATCATTGCCTCCAAGGCTGTGTGCTTTGTTAATCAAGAGTTTTCTTCTGGCATGCATTAGCTTCTTTCTAAATTCAATAACTGTGGTCCTAACATCTTTTTGTCCTATTATTGCACTTCCACCAACAAATACTCGAGCACCATCCAAGAAACATGATTCTATATTTGTCAAGTCCACTCCTCCGTCTGCCTCAATTAGACCCTCAAATTTTCGTTCAGACAGGAATTTGGTTATTCGTTGTGTCTTTTCATGCGTAGATTCAATATATTTTTGACCTGATTTGCCTGGAATCACTGACATTATTATTAGCTGATCCAAATCGGGAATAAATTTCTCAGACCACTGAGGCAGTTCAGTATCAGGATTAATTGCAAGTCCCACACTTACGGAATTTGAACGCAAAATATCATGAATTTCCCCGAAACTTGATTCATCACAAACTTCAGCATGTACTGTAATTATGTCAGATCCTGCATCGACATAGTTCTTTACGTGTTTTATTGGTTCGGTGATCATAAGATGGGTATCAAAAGGAATTGGAGTAATCGGTCTTAGTTGTTTTATTTTTTCATGATCAAATGTTTTATTTGGTACAAATACGCCGTCCATCACATCAAGATGAATAAAATCTGCCCTTGCAAGAGATGCTCTCTTGACTTCGTTTTCTAGATTTGCCATATCTCCTGCAATTATAGATGGAGATATCAAAAATTGGCAATCTAATTCCACATCAATTATTGGAGCCATTTGCGGATTTGGTGCAACACCATGCCATTTTGGATTGTCTTCCATATGTTCTACAGATTTACCCTTTATAGTACGAGATATGATAATTGATGGAGCTCCTTTTGTTTGCAATGCAGAAGTCACTGCCTTTGATATCTGCTCTATGCGATGCCCATCTATTTCCAAGACATTCCATCCAAAAGATCTCCATTTATCGCCCACCTTCCATCTTGCAGCATTTTTCCACATCTCAGAAATATCATCACCGACAAGCTCCTCATCTAGAGGCATAACTCTTTCTGTATAGTCATCTTGTTGAATGAAGTTTCGATCCAAGAAAACTGTCAAATTATCCACTTTGTATTTTGGAGCAGTCATAGCAGCCTCCCAAACTTGTCCTTCGTCAGATTCGCCATCACCAATTACTGTATAGATATGATGATTTTTTCCATCAATTCTTGCAGCTAGAGCCATTCCAATAGAAAATGACAATCCCAATCCAAGTGATCCGCCACAAAATTCAACTCCAGGACATTTAAAATCAGGGTGACCTTGCAATTTGCTTCCAAATTTTCTTAGAGTCTCCATTTCAGATTTAGCAAAAAATCCAGCTACTGCAAGATTAGAAAACAAACCAGGTGAGGCATGACCTTTCGATAACACAAGTCTATCCCTGTCTTCCCAGAGAGGATTTTGTGTATCATAGTTTAAGAATTTGAAATACATGCAGCCTAGGATCTCTGCCATTGAAAACGAACCTCCAGGATGTCCAGAACCAGCTGTAGTAATTCCTTTAATCACAAGTTTTCGTGCTTCTTTTACTTTTTTGAAGATATGATAATAATTTAGAGCCATGCCCATTCCAAAATTTGAATCTCAAAATTTCCACTAGAATTCAAATTCATGTTTTTTAGCGCATTTGGAGTAAATAAAAAGTTATTTCACAAAACATTAATCCAAAGTCAACGTAGAAAAAATATGGATATAAGAGATCTATTCCCTCTTGTTATTTATGATGACAAATGCTACCTTTGTTCTAAATTTGCAAATATTGTACACATATTTGCCAAAGACAAGATCTTGATCGTCGGTCATTATTCTGATATCGGGATGAAAATAAAATCAGAGATTTTTGATCACAATTATGATCCTACCAAAATGTTCTGGTTTATGACAAAAAAGACAGCATATGGTGGTAGAGCAGCAATCTTACCCCTCTTTTTGAATATTTTAACAAGCAAATCAAAAGAACATCTGGACTATGACTCATCTTCTAATTGTAGTCAAGATTGTAAAACCCCAAAGGCATTTTTCATGAGAACCGGAAGTCTATTTTCCAACAGTAAAAAAATAACCTTAAAGTTCTAAAAACTAGTATCCTCGACTATTTCTATCAGGCGTTCCAACATTTGGATTTCGAAATCCATGTTTTTCCATCATGTGGTTTAGGAATCTAATGTCATCAGAGAACTTTTCTCCACAGATACTACAGTTACTCATAGTATCAGTAAATGATCGTGATCTTTTTTAGGTTTTGTAAATATATACAGTATATGACAGGCAACCAGAAACTACACAAAATCACCTTTACCATAACACCTAACGCAAATGGCTATGTGGTAGGATGCAAAGAAATACAATCGTTATTCACAGATGTGTCCTCAGTTACAGAAATAGATAGAATTGTAAGAGAACTTGTATCAGAATACATCGATAACTTTCCAGATGATGTACAAAAACGAGGTTTTGACAAAAATACGCCCATAGAGACCATATGGCAAGCATCTCCCAATTCTGTTGCTTTAGACTAGTAAAAGGCGCCAGCACTACTGCTTCCCAAGGGCTCTCGCACCTTAGTAACA
>JAJPEA010000039.1 GCA_023252335.1 Nitrosotalea sp. | reverse complement strand
ACAATACCGTAGTTTTACCTAATGGGAATGTCTTTGATGCGTTGTTTGTAAGTGAAACTACCTTAACATTGTCAGTTGCAGTGGCATTTCCAATTGGAACTAGATTATCTGCAAGAGATGTTGCCTTGATTTCCATATTTGCAGGTGCAGTGATTTTTGGAGCCGTAGTATCTTTTACATCAACTATCTGTGTAACATTTGCCTTGTTGCCAGATGCATCAGTTGCGATCCATAGTATGTCGGTCTTGCCAAGCGGGAATGTCTTTGGAGCATTGTTTGTAATTGTAAATGACTGGAGATCAACTACTTGAGGATTACTTAGAGATACAGTGTTATTGTCCAATGATGTTGCTTCAGCAACAATACTTGTAGGCGGTGTAATTTTTGGTGCCGTAGTATCAACTACATCAATTGTTTGTGTAGCATTTACCTTGTTACCGGATGCATCAGTTGCAGTCCATAGGATGTTGGTTTTGCCAAGCGGGAATGTCTTTGATGCATTGTTTGTAATTGTTACTTGTTGGATATCAGTTGCAGTAGCATTACCTATTGGAACTTGATTGTCTTTGAGTGATGTTGCTTCAAAGGTGACATTAGCTGGAATGGTTAGCTTGGGTGGAGTTGTGTGAACTACATCAACTATTTGAGTAGCGTTTGCCTTGTTGCCTGCTTCATCAGTTGCAACCCACAAGATACTAGTCTTGCCAAGTGGGAATGTCTTTGGAGCATTATTTGTAAGTGATTTTATTATTCCATTATCAGTAACTGTAGCATTTCCAAGTGGAACAGTGTTATTGTCAAGAGAGGTTGCCTCAAATGTGACAGTAGCAGGTGGAGAAATCTTTGGTGGAGTAGTATCTACAATATTTACAACTTGTTTTGCAGTTGCTGAATTTCCAGATTCATCAGTAGCAGTCCAAGTTACAGTTGTTTTACCTAATGGAAATACTGCTGGTGCATTATTTGTAACTGATTGTATCGATCCATTGTCAGTAACTGTGGCGTTTCCAAGGCTTACAGTATTGGAAGTTGCACTGGTTGCTTCTTGTGTTATATCAGCTGGTGCATGAATTACAGGTGGAGTAGTATCCTTGACTGTTACAATTTGGGTTGCTGTTGCGGCATTTCCAGATGTATCTAATGCCTTCCATGTTACGGTTGTTTTTCCAATTGAAAAATACGGAGGAGCATCACTAGTAACAGATTCTACACCAACTGCATCGTTGACTGCAGGTAGTCCAAGGTCCACAGAATTATGATCAGGAGATGTTGCTTCAACTGTAATAGGCTGTGGTGCTGTCAACACTGGTGGTGTAGTGTCCACTACGGTGATTTTCTGAACAGCCTTTGCTACGTTGCCTCCATTGTCAATTGCAGTCCACGTAACCATGGTAATACCCAATGGAAATTTCGAGGGAGCATTACTAGTGATAGAAGCAATGCCACTGTCGTCAGTTCCAGTAGCTTGTCCAATTGATACAGGTGTCAAAATTCCAGTTGCTTCAATTGTAATGTCTGAAGGCGCCGTAATTGACGGAGGAGTATGGTCATTTGGATCTGAGACTTTGTTTACCTGTGTAGTATTTTGTGTAACTGTAACTTGTGTGGGATTGGCCTGAGTCTGGTTAACAGTTTGTGTTGTAGATACAGTTGGTGTGGAATTTTGTACAAACTTTTGAATTCTATTATTGTTTGAATCTACAACAAAGACATTTCCGTTAGTATCTACAGCAGTTGCTCTGGGATTGTCAAAGTAATCAGCACCAGTACCTTGTGTTCCCCAAGATGTAACAGTGTGACCGTTACTATCCAATTCTACAATTCTGTTATTTCCACTGTCTGCCACATAGATATTTCCTGACTTGTCTATTGACATACCAAGAGGAGTCTGGAGATTTGCACCAGTTGAAGAACTAAAAGAGCTCAAGAAGACTCCGTCTTCAGTAAATTTTTCTATCTTGTTTCCTCCCGAATCAGCTACATAGATGCTCCCTTGTGAATCAGCAGCAATTGCACGCGGAGAAAGAAATTGGCCATCACCCAATCCACTCTGTCCAATACTGAGCAAGTATTTTCCATTACTATCAAATTTTTCAATTCTGCTATTTCCTGTATCAACAACATATACATCTCCACTTGGGTCTACTGCTACACCTTGTGGAAGTAGAAATTGACCGGTGTTAGACCCTTGTCCTCCCCACTTGGTTACAAATTTACCAGTCATGTCAAATTTTTGTATATCATTTCTTGCGTTATCTACAACATAGATTGAACCATTGTTTATTGCAAGCCCTACTGGCGCATTGAACTGTCCATCGCCACTACCTTTTGTTCCAAAAGTGAAAAGAAAATTTCCATTGTTATCGAATTTTTCTACTCTTCTATTTCCAAGATCAGTTACATACACATTTCCTGACGAATCAATTGACACTCCTTGTGGGAATGCAAATTGGCCAGTGTTTTGTAGTCCATAGGTACCCCATTGTACGGAAAATGAAGGAGTTGGGGCAGCCCAAGAATAGCCAACAAACATGCTAGATAACACTAGTATTAGAATTCCAATTAGAACGGGTGAAGTCTTCAACAGGCACAAATTGCAAGATACTAAAAAGATCTCCTAAGTGAGTAAATGTTACAATTTTTGTCAATTCTGGTAAATTAAATGGGCTTGATGATGTATTTTATGAGATATTGGTAGGTTAGACACAAGTTTGAGGCAAGAAATTAGGACATCTCATAGATCCCTTGCTTGTTACTTGGAGAAAATAAAAAGATGAAAGAGTTATGGATTTTTGTATTGGTCTTTTGTCTGTCGTAGTATTACCTTTTCTCCAACACCCCAGATTTCCGAAGTGCGAAAGATTCTAGAACCGCCAAGACCTGCAGACACTTCGATTGATTCCAATTCGTTGGTATCAGCAGCCATGTGAAGTCTTTTTATTTTGCCAATCTTGTGCCCATCGATATCAACTACCTGTGAGTCGATTCGGATTGGTGCAGAAGACAACAGGACTGATTCTTCTGTGAATCTATCTACATAGTCACGTGATAGAAAGTGGTCCTTGTGTAAGCCTTTGTGAACTGTAATGCCCACAACCTCTAGAGTGTCGGTATTGATGTGGATATGTTTTACAGTACCATACTCTATTCCTTCCCTATCAATGACTTTTTTTCCTTTAAAGTCATCTGCTTTGATGTGTTTTCCAGAATATTCAACTTGTGTTGCCATAGGGTCGACTTGACAAGTCAGTTTATTGAATGAGGTATCAGAGTTTTCAATCCAATCGGTTAAATTCTTTATAACCAAATCTTTCTTGTGGAGATTCAAGAAGGAGCATTCAAAGCCATATTGGTTACCACTGGAAGAAAATCAGGCAAGGAACACGCAGTAGAGATAAGAGTGGTATTTCACAAGAACAAGTTTTATTTTTCAAGAAGAAATCCAGACAGCGACTGGTTAAAAAATGCACTGTACAATCCAAATGTCAAAATAAAATACCAAGGAGATACCATTTTGGGAACTGCTTTACTAGTAAATGACAAGGAACTGTGTAAAAAAATATCACAGATGAAATATTCTGACAAGAGATCAGAGGAATCTAGAATAGTTTTACAAGTTAGCCCATGTGAATAATCGTAGTCATGCCACGTCGTTCATACTCTTGGCCATCTTTTGTTTCAATGATAACTAGAGTAAAAGATATGACATCTCGTAGCTGACACTTTTGTGCATCCATCTTTAGATGAAGATCTAACAAATCAGAATCTGTATCTGAGATGTTTGATTCGTCAATTACAACAGGACTAGTTGAGCTAATCAAGAATCTCTTGTCTTTTTGATGCCACCCAAGTTTTACTTTGAACCCATCTCGACCAGCTGCTTTAACGTTGATGTCAATTATTCCAGGTTTTGCAAGCGTGTAGCCAGACATGTTGTTTACAAAGACGCCTATTTGGAATGGATATCCTGCAGTATTTTCAGCCATTTTTTGGATTCCGTCGTTCATGACAACATCTACTCCTTTGATGGTAGTTGCAATCTTTGCTATCCAGTCATTTGTGCGCTCTACAATTGCATGTATCTGTGTTCGTCTTTTCTTGTCTTCCTCTTCTGGCAGTTTGTAATAGTCAACCCATGCAAGATAATCACCGCTGATATCTTTGATAAACTGGATGCATGTAACCTTGTAATCATCAACACTTGATGCTCTCTCTGAGCCTTCATCATATGGAACACTGTCCTTGTCCATTGGAAGCATTGATCATATTCAAAATATCTTGTAATTAAGTGAAACCTAATGCATATATGAGAAAATTTTTCAAGATTACAAGTATATGAGTTTCTCCCAGATAACTTGCAACCTTCAAGCAGAACTAAAATCAAACAATCCACAAATTAGATTTCTCTTAAAGAAGAGTCCAGGTCTTGCGTTTACTACGATTAATGAAATTGCATCAAGCATTGGAAAAAAATATAAAATCAAAATATCACTCAACTTTCCTGAGAGAGGAAAGATTGAAGATTATGAATCATATGGAACTGAAAACATTGGATTTGTTTTCCAGAGAAATGCCAAATCATTTCCAATACCAAGAGATGTAATAAAATCAAAGGCATTAGAAATACTAGAAAATATTCAGATACAAGATGCATACATGTACGAAGGAAAAGAAGGAGTCAGAGCAATTGGATCAAACTATAGACTGGACATATTGCCTGCCTCGTTGCACATTTGGGGCAAGATCAATGACGAGATTAGAAATTTTTGTGATTGGTTGTTTGAGAATTGTTATGAAGTAAAACCTGGTGTAGATGGAGCTTTTAGTGAAACTAGCTCATAGGTATACAAAAGATTTCCATAAGGATCATAAATTTCAGATTTTACAGGAAGTGGCAAGTTGTCAACTATCCAGACCTTGTTTATGTGGGCCCCTATTCTGTAAGACAAAAGATATGCATTTGCAGAACCAAATTGAAATGACATTTTTCCAGAGTCAGTTACTTTGAGTTTTTCCTCATTTTCACCAATGTACAAGTCACCCCATTCTGCATCTTTTGAAAGATACTTGCTTTCAGTTGCATAGTCTCTCATGGAAAAAACAGATTGATCAAGAAGATCAACATATGGTTTTGATCCAGCAGACGCGTTCACAAAGTCATAAACTAGACCAATGTTTACAGTCTGATCTATTTCTTGTGTCCCGTTACTAGGGTTTATCTTGATTAACAGTTGTTGATTTCCACCTGAGACTGGAAGAAACTTCATATCAGCTGAGAATTTTGTCTGGTTAAAAGAAACCTGGTATGTCATTTCAGGGGAATATTCTGATCCTTTTCCCATATGCCATTGGCTTGCTTGTACTGGCTCTAGTACATAACCAAATTTCATGGTAGCAAGAAACGGCCATGCAAGCCCACCTATTGCAGCAATAACAATGACAGCAAAAATAATTATTATTCGTATATTTGGCATTGTTTCAACTAGGTTTTTTACAGTCTAATACTTAGTCGAGGAGTCATTCTTACAAATAAAACTCCAATTCCAATGACAATTGCCATCATCATAAGAGAACCAAGAGGAAATTCTGGTACAGTTGCATTAGTATTATTGTCAAGAGATGTTTGATTTGATTGTATGGTACCATAACCACTAAATGCAGGCTGGGCTTTTACATCAAATTTCACTATACCTGCCATGCTAACATCTGGAAGCGAACCCTCAGAGCCAGTTCCCAACATTGCAATCACTACATGTGTTAACGGAGTAGTTCCTTTCAAAACAGTTGTAACATCATCATCTCCAACAGGGGCAAACAAAGATGCCCTACCCACACTTTGAGCTACTGATGATAATTTGTTTCCTTGGTCATCTGTTGTGAATATATCATATTGTGTATTGCTGATTTTTTGGGTTTGGTCATAATTCTGCTCAAATGATATTCTATATTCTATCGGACAACCAATATGAGGATTAGATGGACTGTATCTATAATCAACAACTAGAGAACTAGTATCAGTTGTAGCGGTATCATGAACTGAATTTTGTTCTAAATTTGGTGCTTCACACTGTGGACTAATATTGACTTTATTAGTGGAAGATATGTCAAGTACACTAGGTTCTGTAGGACTATTTCCCATCGTTAATAATTCCAAAGTATAATCAGGAGGCGGTACTCCTGTTGTAACATCTACATACACAATTGCTTTCACAGGAAATGCAACACTGGAATCTATCCAAATTTTGTTATCAACACCTTTGTGCCATCCTATGACCCACGTATCAAATGTACCAGCTCCAACTGTAACTTTTTCATGATCTACTGGACCAACAGATTGTCCACCGACGGAACCAGTTCGGCCCCAGGCAGGAACATCAAAAGTCTTTGGAGTATCTTTTGTTGCAAAAGAGTCAAGCCAAGAGACTGTACTTCTATAAACTCCTGTATAATCTGCAATATTGGAATCAAATGATGTCGGATCTGGAGTTATCTTTCCTATTGTCATAACTCCTTTTTGTACAATGGAGCCATCAACTGCTAATAGTTCTACATTCCAACCACTTCCATCACTTGTCTCATTTTTTACCCAGAAAGTCATTTGGAATGGAGTACAGTTATGCCAGTCTGTAAAGCATACGTTATAGCTGAAATAATCACCTTGCTTGAGACCCTTTCCAGGATACCAAGAGTCAGAAGCTGAAGTAGCATGTACTGATTGTAAAGCAACAGGGACAAGCAGTAATAATGCAAAAATTGCGAATAAAGTATACTTTCGCATACATTTGCTAGAAAAAATGATCTAGTTAAAGCTTTCAAATAAGCAAATATAGTGGATTCATTTTATTCCGAACATGTGTGAATGTGAAAAAGTCCACATGTATGAAGTTGATTTTAAGCTTGATGGAATGGTTGTAGTTCCAACACACAAGAATTGTGGAAATGCCCTAAATGAAAAACAAGTTGACAAATTCCAGAAAGAACTGGTTAAAACATGGGGCATAAAAGACGAGAATGAAAAATAAACCCTAGTTTTAAAAAATAAAGAAAAAAAGGTTCTAAAACCTAATCAGAATGAGCTTGAATGTTCTTTGCATACTGATGCTTTGCAACTGCAATTTCCGTCACAAAGACATGAGCCTTGCATCTCACAATCGCATTCTGTGTTATTTTCGGCGGATGAGTCGCATCCACATGCTGCATCGGTCATACTTGAGAGATCTCATGCAGGGTTTTAAAAGTTATCGAAACATCTCTAATGGGGGGGATCCACCCTATGACTGATTTTTTAGATCGCTGAGAATTTCATTTGTAGTTTGGATTAACATAGTTGCCTGATTGTCAACTACCACCAAATCGCTTTCTATATCAAGGCCTATTTTTAAAACATGAATAAATTCTGGATTATGATGGATCTTGTTGCGAATTTTTAGTACATTGTTACGATTTACATACCCAAAATAAAAGTAACAATCTGATAGAAGAGAGTTTTCTACAAGATATTCGTATTTTTTCTGGATAATCTTGGAATTTCCATTGTTTTCCACCATGTCAGAGAATCCCATAGTTGACTTGACCATTCTTGAAAGTAATGATGTTGATGCCCTTTCAATCCCTAGGATTTGATGAATTACAGAAAATTTCTGATTTATCTTGTCTTTTTTCATATTTCGCATAATTTCGAGCATGTGAGTTGGACTGGGTCTCTTTAGATTAAGAGAAAATATTGCATCTGCCAAGAAATATGCCGCGCATTTTATCCATACCCCTGCAAAAGGATCTTTAGAATCTCTTGCCTTGTTGGCAAAAACTCCTGCATCAACAAGGCAGCTTCTGGCATGAGACATTGCGATTTGTTCTTTCTTTTCTTTAATTTTTGACAACAACATACGCAGAGTCCACTGACTGTCATGTATGACATTCATGTCTTGTAGATGATGCAAGACATCCCCATCAAGTTCAGCAAGAGAATGATGATGTACTCTAACAAGATCATTTCCTATACGATGAATTGATTCGCCAGACTGTCCATCTATTACCAGTATGTCATACTCACAGCACTCAAAATGAGTTCCATCATTTCTACAACCTCCAAAACCAACAGGAAAATCAGAAAGCGAAAGCAAATTAGGAATTTGTTTTGTGTCCATGAGAAATTCAAATGGAGATTTTGCTATAAAGTATCAAAGCTGTTAAAATTTACAAATCCATTCAAAGGCAAAACGTTCCTTTAAATTGCTATTCTATATCGTTTTAAGCTAAGCTCCTGTGGTGTAGTCCGGCTAAGCATACTGCCCTCTCAAGGCAGTGATCCCGGGTTCAAATCCCGGCGGGAGCATGATTATTTTTTAGCTCGTTTAAAAATCCAAAATATGTTTTAATATTTTTAGTGAAAATTTTCACTGGCTCTAGGTACACTGCCCCGAGGGCAAACACGCCTTGTTAGTAATTTCCGTGCGGGCATCCTTAAAGCCAAACCAAAGAATTTTTTGGTATGTTCCGTAATGCGTCAGCTAACCTAAGATATAGACTGCGTTTACGTTGACGCTTACCTGCTGCTGTCCTGCAATGATTGGTATGGCTCCACCAACTGGTCCTGCAGTAGGTGCAGTCAGCATGCCGTAGAACGGTCCGCCTCCCCATCCGTTGTTGACACTGATGGTTTTGATTCCTACCACCTTTAGCCCAAGGTCTGCCGCAGCCTGATCAGCCCTGCTTCTGGCGTCGGTAATTGCCTGCTGGACAAGCGGCCCAATGTTGCTCTTTATCTTATCAGCTGAAACCGTGAAGGAGACATTGTTTACGCGGTCAGCCCCTGCTTTCACCGCTGTATCTATCCAAGTTGAGACGCTGTCAGGGTTTGAACTTGTAACAATAACGGTATTTGTAACAGAATATCCAGTAAGGTTACCGGGCCCAAAAGTTCCGGGAGTGTTTTGATAAATCGGGTTTATGTTAAAGTATGCAGTCTGTATTTGCGAAGATTGTACGCCTGCTGATTCTAGTGCGTTTATAACATTTTGAGTCAACGCGTTGTTCGCATCCAAGGCAGTGGACGCAGTCTTGTTCCTAGTATCAACGCCAAGCGAGAGCATCACCTTGTCTGCACTCAGCGTGGTACTTGCCATGCCATTTACGGTAATTGTTGTTTGGTTGCTGTTCAGGTCCGGTCCAACCTGTGCAGACGCAGTGCCGACATGAGAAAAAGCTCCAAATGCAAAAACTGCCAGCAAGATGGCAGCGGTTGCAACTCTTGTGATGTACCGGTCACTCATCTCCCTTCTAGAAATCCTGCCTCGAAATTAAGGCTTGCTTAACTATTTCCCATAAAATAATCCTCATATTCCAATATAGAATACAACTACAGATCAGCGAAGATGCCCAAAAACGGCTAGAAAATCCATGAGTATGCGGTTCTTGTTTGATTAAAACATTGATTTGCCATGAGCCAGAGAACTGAATAAGCAAAAAAAATCACTGCACTTGAACTGATATCTCGAAAATGGAATAAGGTTACAAAAGGCTTATCACACTAAATGATTAATTACGGCTGGCAGAAATGCAAAAGTTCCATCCATATAGCAATTTTGGGGCAGACTTGGACCCGTTCGGTGCTGCGTACCGTACTCAACACATATACAGAAAGTATCGTTGAAGATTTGAATCCGAAAGTTCTTAAACTCGGCGGGAGTATGTTAAAAAAACTGTACCGGAGGTGCGGGTTCCTTCCAGACAGACGCCCAGCTGAACTTTTTCATAATTATTGCTCCAGTGGCATCATAATGTGTATCTCTGTTCCCTTTCCTGTCCCTTCTGACTCTGCCCAAATCTTGCCTCCATGGCGTTCTACAATTCCTTTGCATATTGAAAGACCAAGGCCTACTCCTCCATGTTGTCGTGTAGATGAGGCATCAACTTGGTAGAATTTTACAAATATTTTGTCCAGATTATCCTTTATGATTCCTGCCCCGTTGTCCTTGACAATTATCTTGGCATAGTTCCCTTCTACTTTTAATGTGATCTGGATTTTGCCATTTTCTTTTGGTCCAAAAGCTATCGCGTTTAAGATCAAATTGGTCAGAACCTGCCCTATTCTCAACTTGTCACAGAGGCAGAAAATGTTTTCTTGAAGATCAGAAATAATTGAGATGTGATGCGAATCAAGATGCACCTTCATATTTGAAATGATCTCATTTATTATGGAGGATAGTTCATGTCTCTCTTTTTTTAGATGTAAAAGACCAAGGCCCATTTTCTGCACGTCAACAAGATCTAGAATCAAACGCAATAACGAGTCTGCGCTGTTTCCTATGATCTCAAGTTTTTTCCGTTGCTCGTTGTTGATTGTACCAAACTTTTCAAGTAACAAAAGATCAACATAGCTCTTAATTGGAACAAGGGGTGTCTTGAGCTCGTGTGTTATCATGGCTAAAAATTCGTTTTTTGCTCTTTCCACATTCTGCATCAGTTTTTTTTCACGATCTGCCGACTGAAGATCCTCTAACTGCTTTGTTATCATTTTATTATCCTGTTCAATTTTTTCTCTTGCCTCTGAAAGTGATCTTGACATTTGGTTAAAAGAATCTGAGAGATCGCCAATTTCATCTTTATCGCGAACCTTGATCTGTACAAGTTCACCATTGGCCAGTTTTTTACAGGCGTTCTTCAGATCTATTATTGGATTGGAGATGGTTCTTGAAAAGAATACAGATGAAATCATAGCAACTGCAGAAATAGCAAGTATGGTAATCGTTGTTTGCTCGGCAAGTTTTCCAAGCGGTGCAAAAGCTTCTGCCTTATCCATCTTGACAACGAGGCCCCAATGTGTCAAGTCAATGTACCGCGTTGCAGCAAGTACGCTATGGTTTCGGTAATCTGTTAGGTCTGTGAACTGGCTTTGCTGACCAAGCACTGCATGTATGACTGGCTTGTCTATGTTGTTTGCTGGAATAGTCATGTTAAGTTGCGAATCAGGTGAGAAACGAAGTGGATTGATGATTGTTGCGTTACCGCTACTGTCCTGCTTGGCAAGAAATGATTCACCCGTCTGGCCAAGGCCGGTATAATCGCCAGTTAGATCTGTGACAAGGTCTGCTCTGGTATTTACAGCCATCACGCCCAAAAGCGAATTGTCATAGATTATGGGGGAAGACATGCGAAAGAAAACCTTGCCGGTTGGGTCTTTGAATATTGAGAGATAGTTGCCCTGCTTGCCTGATTTTAGAAGGTCGTCACTTGCATAATTCTTGTCCAGATAGGAATCATCGGTTGAGACTATTACGGTGCCATCGTTTGCCATTATGAAAAGGGCTTCAAATCCTTTAACACTATTTTTCATGCCAAAAAGCAGTTGCTGCATTATTACTTTGTCATTTGGATCATGATTCTTGCTGTAATGATCCAAGATAATTCTCACCGATGCCACAGTTTGATCCAATCTTTCAAAATTCATATCCAAGTTGTCGTTGACCCTTTTCTTTTGTACGGTAGCAACGGAGTCAAGATGATCCAGTATGTTAGTAGTGATGAACGATTCGGCATAGAGATAGTTTACTATTCCTCCCAAGATAACCGCTAGTAACGAGGTCCCCAGAAGTATTGAAATTAGTCTAGTCCTGATTTTCATCTTATCTAACCGATTTATCGTATTACCTCATTTGCAATTTCCATGATATGTTCTGGAATCTTGATTCCGAGTTTTTGTGCAGTAACAAGATTGATTGCAATGAAATCGTTCCTCTGTGTCTCTGTTATTATCTCACTTGGTTTGCCACCACCTAGTATGAGAGCGGCTTTTTCTCCCGCCAGATATCCTATGTTTTTAAAATCAACGACATCTCCAAATAAAGATCCCTCTTCAACTCCCTCTTTGTTGCAACTAAACGTGGGCTTGTCGTGTGCCATAGCAATTTCAATTGCTATCTTCTCTCCCCCACTCTGAATGAGAGTGTCACAAGCCTGGTATAGTGCATCTACATCGCCAATCTTGTCTGAAATGACATTACTTGCGTCCGCCAAAGTCTTGGGAGCAATTTCGACGACATCAATGCCAAACTCTGATGCATAACTTTTCATTTTATTATACTGTATTACCGAGTTTGGCTCTCCGTAGCGATGCACAAACCCTATTTTTTTGACAGGAATAATTTCATGGAACATCTCTAGCTGGTTTACAACCGGGATGTAATTTCTTGTTCCAACCAGGTTGTTGCCAGAGCTATCAAGACTGTCAATGACTCCTGTCTCTACAGGATATGTAACGATGGAAAACACTATGGGGACATTGTTTGTAGTTTCTTTGGCAATGATGGTGCCGGGGGTAGTCAATGAGTAGATAAGATCTACTTTTCTATCAACAAATCCCTCTATGATCTCTTTTTGTTTGGTCTTGTTTGCCTCCGGGTTTTCCACTATGAATTGGATGTTTTTTCCCTCTATGTAACCAAACAACGCAAGGCCTTCCTTGAATCCCTTGATATTTTTGTCATAAGCACTGTCATCTACCCACCTTGCAATGCCAACTGTCATGACCTTTTCTTGGCTAGATTGGACAAGGTAATAGACCCATATCGAGGTAAAAAACACAATAATGCCAGCAATTAGAATTATTTTGCGCAAAAAACTTTCAATTCTGACTTTTTCGTACCGGTCAAAAGATATTCCTAGTGGAAATTTTTGACAATCGTACAAATTAAAGTGATTACACCATATCCCAATTCAGTATGTCCATAATGGACAAACTTGGCCTAATATGAGGTACAACATGTCACAGATCCTGAGATCAGATGAATGTCAAGGCACTAGTAATAGACGATAACAAGGATGTTAGAGAGGTCGTTGTAGAATTGCTTCAGTTCTGCAACATAGAAGTCATTGGCACTGGTTCAAATGGAAAGGATGCGGCAGAATTGTATAGGAGTCTACGTCCCGACATTGTTTTCATGAACGTACTTATGCCGGAATATGACGGATTCTACGGGTTGGAAAAGATACGGGAGTGTGATCCTACTGCCTTGGTTGTGTTCATGACTGCTTCAGATGGCGTCGAGGAGAGACTTGCTTCTTGTAAAGATTCCCACATTCTTACAAAACCTATTGATTTGAATAAATTGCAAATTCTAATTGAGAGATTTTGTATTAAGCAATGTCAACAAGTTTCTTGACATTATTTAGTGGACGTCAAAAATTGGAATTAGAAAGAATAGGTTTCTCGGCGGGAGCAGTTCCTACTCCGGATTCTAATCTCACCTTTCCTTGACGAATCAATGTGTACCAGTCATCCACTATTCACATGTCTCCTTATCAAACTGGTTCCTTGTAGTCTAGTTTGTAGATGCAGCAATTACAAGTTCTACGATTGCAAGTGTGATTACAAACATTAATGCAGTTGAATATATCTCAGAATGGCCCTTCGTTTCATTGTACCATAAAGGCTTGACAGAATTAAAGCACTTGAGAGCTAACTCCAAGCTAATCGTGTAAAATTAATATCTTCATATTCATTGACATATCGATTGACCGAAGTTAAGGGTGGACCAAAATTTATGCGATTATTTGGCTCATTACCAAAGAACGATAAATTTTACAAAGAGATTGATAACATACTTGAGTTAATCAAAGAGAATCCTCATCTCGGAAATAGAATCCAATTTGAAAAGATCCCAAAATGCTACATCTTGGCATATAATGTTCCAAACCTGTTCCGTGTACAACTAAGCGATGGGTGGAGACTAGTTTACTCGCTTACCGGAAAGCAGAACCAAAAGACTGTCTATGTCCTTGAGATCTTTGATCACAAAGACTATGAGAAAAGATTTGGATACTGAATTTACTTTAGTTTGACTGATTCTTTTTCCAGTTTTTCAAACTGTGGGCCCTGTGCAAATATCCAGAAGATGGAGCCACCCTTGTCATATGCAATCTTGTTTGATGCTTCTAGATATTCTAAAATCTTGTTAAACGTCTTGTATTGTAGCTGTTTTGGCAATGCTAGACGCAGTTTGTTCCTTGATGTAAATTCGTGTCTTTTTGAGAGAACATCCTCTACCATTAGTACGGTATCAAGATTAGGACTATGCCCTTTGTCATTATTTTCTAAAATGGATCCACTCATTTGATGTAATTTAGTACATTCTTGTATATATACAATTCTACCCAATATG
>JAJPEA010000134.1 GCA_023252335.1 Nitrosotalea sp. | reverse complement strand
TCTAGCTACCGTTCCAACATTGCATCTGCAACAACTCCTATACTTACAGTTGCAGAAGGAGGCATCACACTAGGAAACATCCAGTCAACCTCGGGAACAACATCCTCCTCAAACCAGATGACACTGTCAGGCTTTAATGTAGGAACCGGCAGCAACCAACTCCTGCTGGTAGGAGTTAGCACAAACAACAACAATGTCACTTCAGTTACATTTGGAGGGGTGCCTCTTGCAAGGGCAGCGTACTCGTATACCAACAACGACGCCGAGTTCTGGTACCTTACAAATCCGACCGGTTCAGGAGACATTACAGTTACCTTTTGGGGACCAACGCAGGCTGTCGTCGGTGCATACTCTTTCTCTGGTGTAAACCAGACTCTTCCAATACCAACACATGTTGTAAAACACAATACAAGTCCTAACAGTCCAAACATATCGATAACAACTCAGTATGCAAATGACTTGGTTTTGGACTTAGCTTCAATTTATGGTGGCTCTACACTTTCTTCTCCAGCATGCGCACAACAGTGGGATGCCAATGTACCTGATGCCATAACAGGCGCATCAAGCTCGACAATGGTTCAATCACCTGGAGCAGTAACCTGTAGCTGGACTGCAAGCAGTGCTGATTTCTGGGATGATGCTGCAGTTGAGATTAACGCTGCAAACAGATAGAAAATAAAAACATCTGTAGATTAGTGGCAGTGCTTTTCAATTATCACACTCCACGACAAAATCAAAACATGTTCAAGATTTTTTGAATTTCTCTATCAAAACTTGATTTTCTATCTTGATGTTGCACGCATAACTCTATTGGATTTCATGTGATCTGCATCCTTTAGAAACATGGTACTCAATGTAGAAGCTAAATCAGTCAGAGTCTTTTTTACATCGGATTCATCAACATCTACCTTTTCTCCGGTAAAATCCAGATATCTACATGTATGTGGAATTGTTTCAAATGATTCTGCTCCAAGCACTCCGCGTTTAGCTATCATGGTGGCATAGATTGCACTTGATAATGCAATCAGATATTCTATGTTGTTCTTGTCAGTTGGATTTTTGATCCCAAATTGCAATCTTTCAAGTAATAGCTTTAACAGTGGATGCTCGTTTACCTCGACTAGTTCTCTTACAGCATGAAATCCTCTACGAAAGATTTCTGATTTGTTATCTGGAAACTTGCCATCAGTTACAAGTAATGGAACTTCTTTCATTTTTTGAATTTCTCGCGGGCCTAATTGAAGTATGAAATTGCTCTTTGCTTTTTCCATGCTATTAATTCAATAATCTACTATATAACTTGTTATATGATTAGTCATATAACACTAGAAGCGTTTTGGCAGTACTCTGAATATACCTCTTTTGCAATATCTACTGGGTCTTCCATTGTTTTATGAATGGCAGTTGGATGTCCTCTGCCAATCCTGAACCTTTTATCAATATCAGCCGCGGTAATCTTTTCAGTATTGTAATCCCTTGAAACAAGTTTGTTTTTCTTTTTTTCAAAACCATTATCTTGTTTTAGTTTTGGAAATGGTGGATGAAAGGAACCCTCAAAGAGTATTTGAATTGGAATCGATAATTCATCTAAACTATAGAAATGATATCTCCAATGTCGTCGAACAATCAAATGACAAAGCGTACCATTTGATGAATACACCAGTATTACAGGTTCGTAATCTTCAACATGAAAAAAACCATCGCGAGGCCAATGAAACCAAAAGATATCAAAATTATCATATGTCTCTAATTTTACATCAATTAATGATCTTGATCCTTCGTCCGGAATGAAGATCTGTGGTTTGATGCGATCAGTCATGTTTCACACCTCTTCTGTCTAGTGTAATGTATCATTGTCACGCAACAATTTTTCATCTTCAAGGATAGAAGTTTTTTCATACAAAACCATGGGAAATACTGGTTTAAATTTTTATGAAAAGTGGGTCTAAAATAACGACCACAATGGTCTCTAATCTATGTAAGTAAAAATGAAGAATTGTCACATAATCATTAAAAAAATCTAATGACTGTGACCGCAACCACAAGAGTCATGACTTGCTGCGGCTTCATGATGGCCTCCTTTATCTGAGCACTTGGAACATTTGTCTGATCCAGTGGCAGAAAAGAATCCAATTCCGCATGATACGCATTTCATACCTGGCATGATCTAGTAAAATACTGCCGTTATTTATGGATATAATCTGAAAAATGAACTAGTGTTTTTGTTACAAGACTGGTTCAAAAGTTTAACATGCCCTTATGTGATTTCAAATTAGATGGGTATAATCAAACAGGTAATTGTTGTAAGAAAAGATCTGGGAATGGGTACTGGAAAGATTGCCGCACAAGTTGGCCATGCATGTGTTCTGGGAGCAGAACACGTACGAAAATCAAAAAGGGAATGGTTTGATCAATGGGAAAGATATGGACAAGAAAAAGTTGTTGTCAAAGTATCTAGCATGTCAGAGCTTGAAAAAATAAAACGCGATGCAATATCACACGATCTTCCCTGGTCAGAGGTTACCGATGCCGGCCATACACAGATAGAGCCTGGAACTGTAACCTGCATATCAATAGGTCCTGCTCCTGAAGACATGATTGATAAAGTTACAAAGGATTTAAAACTTCTCTAGTCTGCTAAATTTTGTGTTCTCTGTCTTTTACTTTAACATCATATGATGCAGTGATATTGTCTCCTGCCTTTGCATTGCCACAGGTGACACCTCGTATGTCAAAACCATCGTTTGTTTCTACGGTACACTTGCCTCCTCCTTCTACGTATACAACTTTGACTGTCTCTGTAACCATGGATGGGATGAGATTCCAGAATGGAAATACTATGGTTGACATGACTACAATGGCTGCAATAATTGATCCATACGCCAAAAGCTTCTCATTCATGCATTTGATCGAATTACTCCGTTATTTAGAATTATTGAGTCTGTGTTGAATCTGGCATAATTTTGGGAGACATGATTTACCATGCATGAAAATCTTAGAAATATTATTATTCGTATAATTTCAGCTCAAAACATATGTTTGTGGTTGCAGCAGAAATTCAAATCAAAAAGGGCTCTGAAGGCGAGTTCAAAAACTGGATATCTGAATCTAATGGTGATCTCTCAAAATTTGATGGCTTTGTAAGACGAAGGCTGTTAGAAACACGTGCTGGAAAACACGTGATTCTAGTAGAGTTTGAAACCCAGGCAAAGTTTGAGGCAATGCACAAAACACAAGAGCATTTTAGAATTCAATCAAAGGGCCATTCTTTTATGGAAGGGCCGCCCAAGCCAACATTTTACGAAGTAGTGTCTCAATAGATGTCTGTACAAATTTTTCTTTAGGATTAATGATTGTCTGATTGTACATCACAAGTAATGTATCTTCATGTGATTGTTATACACTGCCTCAAATTGTGTGACA
>JAJPEA010000038.1 GCA_023252335.1 Nitrosotalea sp. | reverse complement strand
GACAAAATCAAAATCTAGGGATCCAGTCAGCTGCAGCAGGTAGATAAGACAAAAAATATCAGCATTTGTACTTTACTCATAAATTATACTGGAATGCAAGACGATAAGATAGAATTTCTTATTAAGATTTAATTTAGAGAAAGGTTGTGAATCTATGAGTAACGTGTTATTAAAATCGGTCATTGTTCTTGTCCTACTTCTGGGCAGCATATTTACAACATATGCAACATACCCAGCTCATGCAGATTCACAATTTGTAACTGTAACTGCAACAAATACTGGAGGACAAACTATGATTTCACTGAGCAACAGTGCAAACAATACTGGAAACATTGTTTCATTCACTTTACAGATAAACGGAGAAGGGTCATTCAAATCATTTAACATACAAAACGACTGGACAGGTACAAAGACTTCACCAACTACTTTGGCATTTAGTGCAATAGAACCACTTGCACCAGGTAACACAATATCTTTTGGAATCAAGACTGATCAACTTGCACCAACCATGACTTGGAAAACATCAGATGGAGAATCAGGTCAAATTGGAATTCCACAAACCAATATCAACCCAGGAGGACCTACTAGTAAACAATCTGACAATGGAAGCGGTCCTGGCAGCAGTCAGATTGGCAAAACAACAGATACTACTCCACCACCACCGCCCAAAGGCATACTTGATACATCGACATTTAGAATAATTCCTTCCACCCCTGCACCAAATTCTCATATTCGTGTAATTGGTTTTAGTTTTTCACCACAAGCCAATCTTGACTTGTATGTAGGTAGTGACAAGATAGGATCATTTTCATCGGATGCTAACGGAAACTTTGTTACAACCATACTTGTACCAGAATCAGAACAACCAGGTAGTGTTAATTTTGTTCTAAAGGATCAACAAAATAACCAAAAATCATTTTCTACAAATATCAAAGCAGCATCAAGCCGCAGCAATAATGGTTCAGTGCCAAATATTCCCCTAACACTAGATGTTAATCCCATTTACCACAGAGGAGAAACAAATTCAATTAACGGTACAGACAATCCCGGAAGTACAGTAACTATAACACTGTTAGATACAAAAGGAAATCCAATAACAACTTCAGTGGTACAAGCAGACAAAAATGGGAACTATGAAATGAAAAACACCGTACCAAATGACAGAGATTTTGGCAAATATTCAGTTACAGTATCAGATGGAAAGACTCAGGTAACTAAACAATATAGCGTTGTCACAACTCACAATATTTCAGTTGTACCATCTGCCACAAGATATGAACCTGGACAGACAGTTGTCATAAATGGTACTTCAATCTCAAACCAGATTGTACATTTCAGAGTAACAGACCCTACCAATCAAGTCGTTTATTCAAAGGATGCAAATGTGACATCGAACGGCATAGTCTCGATGACATACGAGTTAGCTAGCTCAGCTGTGAAAGGAACCTATGAGGTAACTGTAACGCAAGGCACCGATCTTGTGACTATATTCTTTGGAGTAGGTCAAGAGGCGGATCAACATATAACCGCAACATTGGACAATCTTAGTTATCAAAATACAGACAAGCCAGTCATTAGTGTTACAGGTCCTCCATTTTCAACTCTCAATCTCATCATAGTAGATCCTTCTGACACACAAAAGTTTGCAGACATTATCAACCTAGGATCAAGCGGACAGGCAACATATTCATTCAATTTGACTTCGTATACACCAGGAATTTATGCTGCAGTAGTTTCTCATGCAGAAGAAAAAGTAGAAAAATCATTTGCAGTAGGACTTTCAACTAATACTGGAAAAATTAAACTCAGTACTGTAAAGAGTTCATACTTGCCAGGAGACAATATCATAATTATTGGAACTACTGAGAATACAAACAGCCTTCTCCAACTTTCCTTGACTGATCCCAATGGTCAAGTAATAAAGAGTGTACAGACATTCTCAGACAAGACTGGTCACTTTTCTTCATTTGATTTCATTCTTCCATCTATTGCGACTCCAGGAACATGGAAATTAGATGGCACTAGCGGAGTTAATCACTCATCGATACCAATAATTGTAAAATCATCAACACAGGCAATTACAATTTCTCTAGATAGGCCATCAGGTGCATACACGGCAGGAGACATTGTAACAATTTCTGGAGGCTCTGCAGGTGTTACTGCATCAGTGGAGATTACTATAAACAGCAATAGTACACTTATTGATAAATTGCCAACTACAGCGACAAATAGAGGTGATTACAGTACAGCGTGGCAAGTTCCACGTACTGTTAATCCAGGAGTATACACAGTACAAGCATCTTCTATCACAGGCAAAGCAACAATCAGCATAACAATCCAGTAAAGAACCAATTAGTAATATTTTTTATATCCAATACTTGAGAACGATTTGTGAATCTAAAGAGCAAGATAGATGAAATACCAGATTTTCCAAAAAAAGGAATTTTATTCAGAGATATTGGCCCGCTCTTAAGAGACCCAGCAGCTTTATCGCTTGTCATAGATGAGTTTACAAAGATAATACATCCAAATGATGTAGATGTTTTTGCCGGAATAGAATCAAGAGGTTTTCCCCTAGCATGTGCATTAGCTCTCAAATACAATAAAGGAATGATAATGATTAGAAAGCAAGGAAAATTGCCAGGCTCTACTCACAAAACAACATACAACATTGAATATGGAACTGCAACGATGGAGATCCAAACCAATGCAATCAAGAAGGGTCAAAAGGTGTACATTTGTGATGATTTGCTTGCAACTGGAGGCACTGCAAAAGCAGCTGCAAGTCTAATTGAAAAAATAGGTGGCAGTGTAGCAGGTTTTGCTTTCATAATAGAATTAACCGACCTGAAAGGATCAAAATCAATCAAGGGTTACAAATACAACGCATTGGTGAAATATTGACAGAGCAAGCAGAGATAGGCATCTTTGGAGGTACTGGAATATATGATTCAGGCCTTCTCACAGAAAGCAAAGAAATTACAATAGATACACCATTTGGAAAAACTTCAGATTCTATAACAGTTGGAATTTACAAGGGAAGAAAAGTTGCATTCATGCCAAGACATGGCAAAAAGCATACAATCCCTCCTCACATGATAAATTTTAGAGCAAACATCTGGGCATTCAAAGAGATGGGAATTAAGAGAATCATAGCACCGTCAGCAGTTGGAAGTCTCAAAGAGGAATTAAAACCAGGAGCTGTTGTACTTCCATCGCAATTCATAGATTTTACAAAATCAAGAAAATACACACTTTATGAAGATAACAAAGTCATTCACATATCAGTAGCTGATCCATTTTGTCCTGAGCTTCAAAATGTTGTTTCCAATGTAGCAAAGAAAATGAATTTGCATATTCACAAAGATGCCACATACATTTGCATCGAGGGACCAAGATTTTCAACAAGAGCAGAATCAAAATTCTACAAAAATGTGATAGGTGCAGACATTATAGGTATGACACTTGTTCCAGAATGCCAACTTGCAAGAGAAGCCCAAATGTGCTATGTATCAATTTCCACAGTAACAGATTATGATGTATGGGCAGACAAACCAGTTACTGCAAAAGAAGTCCTAGAGACTTTATCTAAAAATGTAGGAACAACAAAGAACATACTGTCATTGCTTTTTGATTCCATTCCAGAACAACGCAGTTGCTTGTGCCACAAGGCATTTGAAGAAGCCCAATTCTAGCCGTCTGCAAAGGACTCTTTTGTAAGTCCTTCTGGAAGAGTGATATCTCCGCGAACAAGTTTTTGCTGGAGTTCATTTATCACCTCATCTACGTTATAGCCAAGTTTCACAAGATTCTTTTCTACCATCTTGGATATTTTGGCACCTATGTTATGACCACCAATTCTGCCAAAGGCTATTGCAGTGAACTTGAATGGATGGCCATCAACATTAAAGGTGCCAGTAATCTTGGCTGCTATTTGACTGCCACGAACATTATTGATATGAACTTGAATATCCATGTAAGATTTAGATCTCTATTGCTTTGTTAATTGAGGTTTCGATGAGAAAGCTCCAATGCTTATCATCATCAATCTTAAAATCATTGACTCGAAGTTTTATCACTTTATCATCAACACACTCGTGTTGAATTTCATCATCTTGTTTTATCTTGACTAGTTTCCATTTATCCTTGTGTTTTTTAAGATTGCATAAAAGTACAGCCCACTTTTGATCTGCAGCTATCTTGGGCATGCCGACATAGTCTACAATGCTTTCAATTCCAAGTTGTTTTTCTTCGCAGAAAATTTTCTTGCATTTGACACATCTCCATGTATCAACTGAACCTATTGTTCTTCTTTCATAATTGATATTGGTAACTCCAAAGTATACTATTTCATGATTACAAGAAGATTCTTCGTCTGTAGACATGTTTCCTCCTCCATTATCGGTTATATTTAGTTCTTGCATCATCATATGGTTTTTCTAAAACAATTGAGATGTTATCCACCAAAAGATTCTTTTTGAACAAAATGTTTTCCCTTTCACACATCCTTCTATACATATTGACAACAGCAAATCTAGGATGCATTGATTCAAACTCTGTCTTGGTGATATCAATAAATCCTCCATTTTGAATAAGGCTTGTTGCAACTTGATGTGCAACGTCTTCAGATATGTTCAGAGCATTTGCTATCTCTTTGGCAGACATTTTACCTTTCATCACAACCAAGACATAGACCTTTGATTGGATTGGAGATAGTCGAAGCTCTGAGACAATATTTTCCTCAACTGTATCAATATTGACACTCATAAATAATGAGACTCATAATGCCATAAATAAACATGCCAGAATCACAGCTGAAAATAAATATGGAACGTGGTCAATCTTCTCATGAGATTAATTATAGGATTAACTGGAAGCTCAGGAATCCTATATGGTGTAAGAATGCTAGAGGTTCTCAAGAAATGTGATGTTGATGTCCATCTTATCATGACAGAGTGGGCAAAGAAATGTTTGGTATTAGAAACGGATTATGATTTGAAATATGTAAAATCACTTGCAAGTCACTACTCTGATGATTCAAACATGGCTGCAAGTGTTTCTAGTGGAACACATAAGACAGACGGCATGATAGTCATTCCCTGTACCATGAAAACTCTTTCAGGTATTGCAAATGGATATGAAGAGACTCTGGTTGCCCGAGCTGCTGGAGTCACCATGAAAGAATCTCGTAAACTAGTTCTGGTTCCAAGAGAGACCCCACTTACCAGCATTCATCTAGAAAATATGCTAAAACTTTCAAGAATTGGTGTAGTCATATTACCTGCCATGCCGGGTTTTTACAATAGGCCAAAGAATATTGATGATATTTTGAATCACGTGATAGGAAAATGCTTGGATCAATTTGGAGTTGAGCACAACCTGTTTAAAAGATGGGAAACTACCTGAGTGCGATTATTTTCAGAATTATTAAACAACTGTACAATTACTTTTGATAAAAATTCTACGAGTGTTTATATTTGGAGCATAGTTAAATCATACAGAATATCTTTGGCAAGCTACAAAAGCAGATACTCTAATGACAAATCATTTGATATTATAATTCCCTTAATGGTTTTGCTGTTCTTGGGTGTAGTGTACATGCTTTCACTTAGATCTTCACAAGGATATGTCAATTTCATACTAATTGGAATAGCTGCCATGATTATGATTTATTGGGTCAGAGTACTAAAGAAGATGACAGTAGAGAACAGTACTCCACAGTACACACCAAAGGAAGCAGACACAAAGAATTGGGTATATGACCTCATAAAGGGAGAAAAAGAGATAATATTTGTAGCCGAAGTGCCAGGTCCAGAAGACCAAGTCACTGTAAGGTTGATTGATAAAATTCTATACGTGCGAGGTTCGGGACACTTTTCAAAAGAGGTTCCAATTGAGACAACACCAGATATGGGAATTCATGATTTCAAGTACAGAAACGGCGTTCTTACCTTACGAATTAAAAAATTAGAAGCTCTTTGATTCTTCTAGTTTTGCTGGAAGATACTTGTCTGTAATATTAGTAAGACCATACTTTGAGAATGCTTCAAGTTCTGCTTTTCGTTTCAACTTGAGAAATACCTCTAGTTGTTTTTTCCAGTTTCCTTCTTGGTATCTAGGATCTTTTTGAAGGTCATAGATTCTCTTTATGTCAGATTCAGTCATAGGAATTGTTGGAAGTTTATATTTTTCAATATCAGTTGCCCACACACCCAACCACTTGGCATCAGGCACAGTCAGTTCCCTCAAGTGGGCTGCATTTGCAGAACCAGATTTTATTACCATTGCAATGTGCTCCCCATACACATCACCGTCAGCTAGTATAACAACTGGCAATCCCATTTCGTTGTTTAATCTTCTCAAAAGATTTCTTGTTGACCTAGGAGCTTGACCTGCAGTATCAACAATTATGGCTTTGAATTTTTTATGAACTTTTTCTTCAACGAATCTTGTAAAAAGACCTCCCTTTTCTATGGCAATCACAAGTTCTGCACTAGTATCAACAAGTTCAGCACTGCTCAAACTTGGACCTATCAAATATCCATCAGGATGGTCAGAGAGATTCATTCTCTTTCCTTCATATCCTGGAACCGTATACTCTATTGTCAGGTCACCAAATACACTGCTTCTTTCCTCAGGAAATATGTGAAATTCTTCACGTGGGCTTGTGAGTACAGCTTCCAAGTCTACAATGATATTGTCAGACTCGGGCTGATCCTCAAAATCAATACTAAATGCCTGTGATGAATAGTAAATGTCTCTTAATGTAGATGATTTTCCCTCTCGTACTAACCTGTTTACAAAGAAAGCAAGCCATGCAAGTTGTGTGTAAGAACGCAATTGTGACATGTTTCGAGAACTGCGAACAGCACTAGCGCTACCCAAAATGTATTGTCTTATTTTTTTATCATAAACAATATTGCTTACAGACCTACTTGGTATAACAAACTGTGGAAATTTTCCCTTGTCTAGATTTTCATATATGCTAAGACCTTGTTGTTCCAACATTGACAACAATCTTTTCTTTCTTGTTTCTGCGGTCTTTGCGTTAGACTTGTTCTTCAATCTCACTTCCCATCCTTATTAGTTGGTTATAATTTGGTTCTTTTTTCTTGCCAGCAAGTTCAGTAGCAAATTGTGCAATGAGTGGTACATATTTTGAATAAAGGTTTGCTCTCTTTTTTGCCATGTCAGCTGCTCCTTGTCGTGACATGTGAACAGCTAATTTTCTTGCCAAGTATTGTAATGCATTCTTTAATTCTCTTTCAATCTCAGGTCTGTCTGCTACATTTTCTTTTCCTACAGTTTTGTAAGGAATTCGAGTTGAACAGATATGAGATACAATGACAAGTGGTGGATCTCCTTTTATTTTATATCTAGTCCATTCAGTCTCATTAACTATCTTGAGTACCACATCACTTCCTTCATCATACAAGAGTGGTATACGATTTGCAAAACGGTAAACTTTGAGCCCATTTGGCGGAATATCCCCACCATAAGCAATACCCATTTCGACTACAAATGGAAATCCAGAATATGCAGATGCATTTCGTTGCCAAACTGCTGCAAACTCGGGGTTGAAAAACTTCATTATTCCCTTTGAGAGTGGCTCTTCCCCAAGAGGTGCAAGACAACTAGGGTCTGGAGAGAGAAACTCCTCGAATTTTTGTAGTGCGTCGGCTAGTTTTACCAATTCCTCGTTTGTCATGCTGCCTATTCTTTTGTCTGGCTTGAACTTGGCAAACTCACAGAATTTTTCGGCAGTTGTAGGCCCTACTCTTTGGAATCGCTTTGTTAGGAATGTGAGAAGGGTATCGCCTTGAACAGTGCTTGCAAGTTGTTTGTAATATGGACTCTCTGGGTTCAATTCCACTGCATGTGACTGGGATTCACCAAAGTCCCAATATGTTATGGTCTTATTTGCAACATCAATATCGTCGATTCTGATTTTTTGTAATCCTTCAAAACCAATGTTCAGAAATGACATTACAGAGATTACAGTTCTTACCGGCTTTGATATGTCAGACCAGCGTTTTTGTGCACGCTCTAGAATCTCTTTTGGGGAGAGATTTTTCTTCAAGCTCAGTTCTTTTTTGACTTTGTCAATCATCTTGTTGTCAATAGCCGGAATTTGATAATGTGTATCAGTAATCATTCTTCTTATGGTTTCAACATCAATGCCATGTGGATGAGGTTTGATAACAGTAGGAGGACGTGGCATATCTTTTACAATTCTTGCATAATGGAATTTTTCTCCAGCTGGATCTTCAAATGTTATTGATGCATAAGGTGTGATCAAAGAAGTTTGGTAAACATAATCTCTAATTTTTGATCCTGCCTTTGAGTAATCACCTTCAAGAACAATACTTACTGTGAGACCTGTCTTTGATCCTTCTTTTGTTGTATGTTTTTGTATGACTGGTTTGTTTTTCTGAATGTCAAGCAACATGACAAACTCATCAAGTGATTTTCCATCAGAACAACTTTTTACAGTTACTGGTTTGTTTGTAGTGATCTGACCATAGAGTATGGCCATTGTTGCACCAAGACCAAACATACCTCTTGCTTGTTTGAGACCAAACTTGGAACCATAAAGAACAGTACCAAAAGCAAGTGGAATGTGTTCAGGATCAATTCCAGGACCATTGTCTTTTACAGTCAAGATGTAATGTTTTGGATCTGCTTGTTCGGGATTTACTGCTTTTATCGAGAGATGAATATCAGGAAGTATTTTTCTGTGATCACATGCATCAAGTGCATTTTCGACAAATTCTCGAACCGAAGTGTAAAGTGATCTGGTTGGATTACTAAATCCTGCAAGGTCTCTGTTTCTGTAAAAGAACTCACTTGGAGATATTTGGCTAAAGACTTCTTTACTCAAGTATATTTCCACCCTCCCAAAGTTGGAGTTTTTCTAATTTTTGTCTACGTCGTGACTCTTGTAAATCATTGTAAACTTTACCATGAGTGCTACCACTTGAAATAGAAGTTATTGCATTTACAGCAGATTTTAGTTGTGTTCCATCTCCAATGATTGCAACAGTTCTACCATAAACAGACACTTTGGCACCACTTAGGTCTTCGATGTTTTTTCGAACACGGCCACCTTCACCTATTATTCTGCTCTTTATTCGCTCAATTTGAGCAGAAGATTTGCCAGCAAATTGGCGCAGATCCATTACATGTAATGAAGTCTCTTCCTGAACAAGACGCATGGCATTTTCTGCTGAAAACCCACGACCTATAGCAAGTACAATTTCTTCAGCCTTAAATGGCATTATATTTTCAACGTCACCCACTCCCTTTATGACTGTCTCGCCTGTTTGGCCATCAATGGTCAATGAGACAGAGCAAATTTTTTCTATTTTGGCTTTTATCTTTCCAGATTTACCAATCAATACACCAACACGATCAACTGGAATTAATATGATTTTCTCAAAGATCATTTTGTAACCCTCTCAAATACATCAATTGGATTGTCCACTGTAAGTCCTCTCTTAACAAAGAATCTGGTAATATTACTAATATCTCTTTCAAGAAATTCTTTTGTTTTAGGATGTCTTATATCTACTGCCGAACCAAAATCAAAAACCATTGGCCCTTTCTCTGTCTTGAAAATATTATACTCTGAAAGATCAGCATGAACAAGTTCTGCTTTTTGATATAAATCTGAAATGATTTCTATTGTCTTTGTATAATCAGTATAATCTACTTCAGATTCAACCAGTGTAGGTGATGGAACACCATTAGATCCTACAAATTTCATTACTAGAATATTTTTGATCACTGTTACTGGTTCTGGACAGGGTATCCCAACGTTAAAAGATTTGCTCAAGTTACGGAATTCTTTTTTTGCCCACAACTCTACAAGAGATCTAGTTCCTCTTTTTATTCGCGTAAATCGTGGATCTCCTATAAGGTAAGGATAACGTTTCTTAAAGTTAGATGTAGTAACAAGATAAATTTTTACGGCAAGATCTTGACCAGAGGGATCAGCTGCCCAATACATTTGTGATTCTTTTCCAGCACCCACTGTACCGTTGACATAGGCTATGATACCGTTGTTTATCATACGTGAAAGAAGCATTACAGTTGATTTGTCAAATACGGCCTCGAGGACTTTGTCTTTATCAAATATGCCTTTCTCAGTTTTTCTTGCCCTCTCTTTTCCAACAAGTTTGAGATTCATCTTTTTTGCAAGTTTATCTTGCAAGCCCAGATCAGATTCTTCAGGGTCTGAGTCTTCAGATTCATCATCCAAGTCTAGATCATTTTCTTCAAGGTCTTCATTGAGCTCATCTACAGAATCTTCATTCATGTCGGTTTTGTTCCTAGTAACAACACAGTGTGTAATACAAACCTTGTAAAATTGATTGCTGTTAGAAATCTTGCGGCAATAATCCCTTTTGTTTTAACATGTCAACTTGGGACAGGGTATATCTCCAAGTAATATCTCCACGATCATCGGATTTGAAATCCCATGGAGCAATTGTTACAACATCATTATCTCTTATCCAAATTTTTCGTTTTAGTTTTCCTCTAATTCTGCCCATTCTTGTCTTGTCATCAGTACATCTTACAAGTATATGATCACTGCCCAAAAGTTTTACAACTCTTCCCAATAGTTCGCCTTCTCCAGGCAACTGCATTTCCTTTAGTTCACTTTCGTTTAGTACTTTTCGCTTACCCAAAATTCTCAGACAACAATGTATTCAGTACGTATATAATCGTTGTATTTTCAAAATTTGAAAACTATAAGGAAAGGAACTCCTTCAATTTCTTTTACACCTTTTGTAGATCCTATTCCCAATTTTATTGAAAGGTCAATTGTTTTTTTACCAACCATGTTGATTATTGAAGAGGTTCGTAGAAGAGATTCTGCTTCTTTTTCATCAATTACGCGGTCTCCATAGTAACTCTTGGTAATGTTTACTTCTAGATCAGATTTCCTAACCGTCCTACCAACCAACTCTACATCACAAATGTTTAGCATTCTATTTCCCCGCTGATTCACTACTTTAACTGCAAAATTCATTTACGCATATTGACCCTTTAGGGGTGATCTTGCTCCACATGCTTCACACTTGAGAAGGGTAACTCTATTTTCTTTTTCAACTCTAGTATCTGGGCTTTTGCAAGTTGGACATTCTACATATTCTTTGAGATATCTACTCAAAAGGGCTGAAAATTCATGTGGATCTTTTTTGCCTACAAAGACTGCCTTGTCTCCTCCAAACTGTGCAGGAGTTGCAAATTCTTTTGAAAGATATTGTAAAAGCTTTTCAGGATCTCTTCTTAGTATTTTTGGAAATTCGGAGAAATTTCTGAAAAATGTTCTATTTCCTTGCCACATGATATCGACTTTGGGAAGTTCAAATCTTGATGTAGAACCAGTCTTGGTTTGAGATACTTTATCTTGAATATTCTTTAGTAATTTCTCGTATTCGGCTTTTGTCAACTAACTCAGTGTGAGAATCGCTACCTATATGGATTTACATGATATTGCTGTTTGATAGGGGTCTAGTACACAGTCACAAAGACTTGGAATTATTAATTCAATTTTTTAATGAAAATCTAATATATTTTTCACAAATTTGTGTCCACCATACGCTTGTCTCTAGATTTTGGAAACATTAGAGTTCAAGCAAGACTTGGTCAGAATGAGTTTTTCTTACCAGCCTTCCAAATATGCCTAGCATCATGTCAAGTTCTTTTTTCCTATCACCTACATCTCTTGCCCCTTTAAATAATTCAATGAGCATTTTAGAGTCTAGTTCAAGATCTACGTCTTCAAGGAACTTTGCCCCGCCTCGGATTACATCAGCAGCGTTGACCATTCTATCTATAGTATCAAGATCAGTTGGGTTTTTTTCGAGTTTCTGTAGGCAATCAAAGACAAGTCTAGTTAATCTTGAACATTCCTCAAGAAACAGGCTTTTGTGTGTCTCAGTGAGAGCCATATCCTCACAAACCATATTTTCCCCATTTAAGGTGATCGTCAGGTATAAAATCCCATTACAGGGATAATTCCATAATTTAATGTCATATTAGTTCTACCAAGAACTTATCCATATGTCCCGGACATAATAACTATGCCGCGAAAAGAATACAAGACAATCACCGTAAAAACGGAAGCATTTCAGAAATTTGTTAAAGCCATCAGGGATGCAAAAAAGCGCAATCCTGACATAGATAACAGTACATTCCTAAACTCACTCATAGCCAAATACCACAAAAACAGGAGATCGTCCTGATTGAAAATAAATGATTTGGCATCATGGCAAAAATAACGATAAACATGTCCGTTGGTGAAATAATGATCGAATTTACTGATACCGCAGATTTGGAAAATCAATTAAAAAACATCGATCTCTCCGAGATAGAATCAATGCTTGCAAGAAAAATGAATAATCACACCCATACAAAAGAATCCATACAGATAACCCCAAGAGAGGCACAAATGGTAGAAGATCTTGGCACGGTCAACCTATTGAAGGTGTCAGAAGGTGGTCAAGATGCCACTAAACTTGCAATATTTCTGTCTGCAAACAAGATTAATTCTGAAGACGTCAAAAAAATAACAGGCATGACAATACTGAGTTGATAACATGTCAGTAATAGAAAACCAAAACACCACATCATTTGTAGAAATGTGGAAGTTTATTGAAAAAAATCTAAATCCAATAGGAATGATGCCAGACAAGGCAAGTTTAGATCACATACAGGTCTTCAGATTATACCTAGAATTAAGAAATTCAGATACTACATTTAGAGATGCAATACAGGTGCATGTGCTAAGAAACCAATTAGCATATTCTTTGTTATCCAACTTGGTAAACTAGAGTGCGACGTAGACAATTAAAAAATACAGAGTCAACGACCGAGTCCTTATAACCAACAAGACTTTGGTCTCAATTCCTTAAATGTAAAATGACTGAAAGTATACTTGGTGTCAGAGAGCAAAAATGAATCACATGAATACAAAGAAGAAGACCTCAACATATTGTTAGAACGCTATGAAACAATGTCAGAAAAATACAGAAATTTGTATGACAACTCACCAGATCTTTATAGAACAATCAACACTGATGGCATCATTTTAGATTGCAACAAGACTTATGCAAACAAACTAGGATATACAAAAGAAGAGATCATCGGGAAAACAATTTTTGAACATGTAGCAGAAAGTAGCTACAAACTATTACAAGATGCATACAACACATGGAAAACTGCAGGGGTTGTATCAAGTAGAGAAATATGGCTAAAACGAAAAGACCAAACAACATTTCCAGTTTTGCTCAGTGCCACCAATCTGTACGATGACAAAGGCATGCTGGTAGGAAGCAATACAACAATAAAAGACATGACTGAAATCTACAATGCAAAAAAAGAGATTGAAGAACATAAACTAAAAAATCTCAATGTCATAGGAGATCTCTCTGCTAGAATATCACATGATTTTAGAAATCCCATATCAATAATCAGAAACAGTCTAGAACTAATGAAGATGCAAAATCAAGATCTTGATGAGAAAAACAAAAATCACATATTAATGATGGAGCGTGCCATTGCGAGAATATCTCACCAGTTAGAAGAGGTACTAGACTATGTCTTACCAAGGCCACTTGATCTAAAGACCCATTCATCATACAATATTTTAGAATCTGCAATCTCCAAGATAGATTTTGGAGAAATAGTGCTGAACGTTCCAAAAGAGGACCATACCATAGTGTGTGATGGAGAGAAAATTGAGATTGTTTTCATCAACTTGATACTAAATGCAGTTCAAGCCATGGAGAAAAAAGGTAGCATGTTCATACGAATCAATGAAACAGTAGATTCTACTATAATAGAAGTAGAAGATACTGGCCCGGGTATACCAAAACACCTAATAGAAAAAATGTTCGAGCCTCTATTCACAACAAGACAGATTGGGACAGGTTTGGGATTGGTCAGTTGTAAGAGCATCATAGAAAAACACAGTGGAACAATTGACATAAGGACACAGATTGGAAAAGGAACCACGTTTATCATAAAACTACCAAAACTCCAACCAAAGATTCTCTGAACTAAAAACCACGTTTAGGATTTCTTTAGATTGTACCTGGAAAAAGAAGAAAATTGTACTAAGGCTTTCCTATTCGGAAGACATTAGTACCACATTTTGGGCACACTCCCTTTACCGCAGGTCGTCCGTTCTTTAGCTTAACTTCCTTTGGATTTGAGATGTCGACTTTTTTTCTGCATTTTACGCAGTATGCTTGAGTCATTTCA
>JAJPEA010000133.1 GCA_023252335.1 Nitrosotalea sp. | reverse complement strand
CGACCTTCAGCTTGGGAAGCTGACGTCCTACCAGGCTGGACTAACTCCGCTGGATCAAAATTTGGCGCCTAACATTATATAGTTTGGTTGACAAATTAATTCATGGATGCAAAATGTCCAGAATGTGACAAAGTTGCAATACTTGATGATGAAATAACAATTGTCAAATGCCCTCACTGTGGATTTGAGGCAAAATATGATGACTATCTTGATTTGATGAGGCAAAAGGTTGGAGACATGGCAGAAAACTTTCATTTTGATAGACGCGGTTTTTAGTTTACCAAAACGAACCCTTGTCTGAGCAATCCAAGTGTGCCCCACAATTAGTACATATCATGTGACAGGCTTGCATTGAAACCATTACTTTGTCACAACGGGGACACTTGATTGATTCATTCAATGATATATCAACGCGTTTGTATTCTTAAAAGATTTAGGAACAAAGATTAATTAATAGTTTAAAGATTTTTTTTACTACTTGGCTACATTCAAGCTAAACATATCTGATAAAAAAGGAAGAACCATCACCAAAGAGGTAAAGGAAAAAGAAGCAGGACCATTTTTGGGTGTAACAGTAGGTGCTGAACTTGATGCTGCATTGATAGGCGAAGCAGGCAAGCTAAAGATAACTGGCGGCAGTGACAAGTCAGGAGTTCCACTAAGAGGAGATATTCACGGCGGTGCAAGAAAATACATTTTATTATCAAAGGGTGTCGGATTGCGTGATGCTGAAGACGGACAACGAATTCGCAAACTTGTAAGAGGCGGAACAGTAACAGAAGAAGTCTATCAGCTAAACTGCTATTTTGATGGAGAGCTCAAGATAGAAGAAAAACCAGCTGAAGAATCTGCCGAGAAAAAGGCATAGTTGATTAACAAATCCCAAGTAGCAGAACCTTAACATTATACGCTTTTTTTAGCTTGTACGTGCACTGGAAAGAAACTCTTCCGGATTGGTATGTAAAAAAATATGGTTACCAACCATGTGTAAACATTGGAACTGCAGGTCATGTAGATCATGGAAAGACTACTCTTATCCAAGCCTTGACTGGTGTATGGACCAGCGCACATAGTGAAGAACTCAAACGAGGAATTACAATTAAAGTTGGATATGCTGATGCTGCGTTTTACAAGTGCAAGAGCTGTGAAGTTCCACTTGGTTATTCTGTAACACCAAAATGTAACAACTGTGGAAAGGAAAGTGAACTGTCTCGTGTTGTAAGTTTTGTAGACAGTCCTGGTCATGAAAGCCTGATGGCAAACATGCTGTCAGGGTCTGCCTTGATAGATGGTGCAATGCTACTAGTTGCAGCAAATGAAAAAGTTCCACAACCACAGACAAAGGAACACTTGCTTGCATTGCAGACACTTGGCATAAAGCAAGTTGTTATTGTTCAAAACAAAGTTGACTTGATATCATATGAGCAAGCCATGGAAAACTATGCAGACATTACAAAATTTGTCAAGGGGACAAGCGCTGCCAAAGCCCCAATCATTCCAATCTCTGCGCAATCAAAACTAAACATTGATGCATTAATTGGTGCCATTGAAGATTCAATACCTACTCCTGAACGTGATGATAAAAAAGACACTGTAATGCATGTGTTGAGGTCATTTGATATCAACAAGCCTGGAACTAAAATCAAAGACATCAAAGGCGGAGTTATTGGAGGAAGCATCATTCAAGGAATATTCAAGGTAGGAGATGAAATTGAGATCAAACCCGGTCTACCAAATGAAAAGACTGGAAAATACGAATCAATCTTTACAGAGATTGCATCTCTTGGAACTGGCGCAGGCATAGTAAAAGAAGTAAAGGCTGGTGGGTTGATTGCACTTGCAACCAAACTTGATCCTGCCATGACTCGAAGTGATTCATTGATTGGCTCTGTTATAGGAAAACCAGACACATTGCCAGAAAATTCTTACAGTGCAAAAATTGAGGTAAATTTGTTTGATACTGCAGTAGGCTCTGGTGAAGAAATAAAGGTCTCTGCAATCCAGACAGGCGAGTCCTTGAGACTAAGTCTTGGTACTGCACCATTGTTATCCAAGGTAACAAGTGTGAGGGGAAAAACAGTTGAACTACAGTTCAAAAGACCTGTGTGCATCTTTGAGAACAGCAAGGTAGCAATAAGTCGAAGAATATCTGAAAGATGGCGACTGATTGGTGCTGGTGTATCAAGTGGTTAAGGTAATTTGCGATTCTAGTTTTCTTGTACTTGTTGCTTCGACTAGGATAAAAAATATCCCAAATGTAGAGACAGAGATTGGAGCGTTAGAATATGTTGTGCCAAACATGGTTGTAAAAGAACTCGAAAGACTGAGCCTTGATGATAAAAAAAAAGCTCTGCCCAGAATGCATTAAAAATTATTAAAAATTTTCAAACAATTGACATTTCTGGAAAAACTGTTGATGATGCTTTGGTATCTTATGTAAAAGAAAATGGTGGCATAGTAGCCACAATTGATGCTGCGCTCAAGGTTCGAATAAAAAAAAGTGGAGGCTCGGTTCTTTCCATTTCAAGTGACAAGATTATTCTTGAACCAGGCAAGCTTTAATTTTGGCAGAACACAAATTAGAATCATGTTTGAATACAAGGGAGTCAAGATACGATGGCTTGGCCATGACTCGTTTGTATTGACTGGAAATGTCAAGATAATGACTGATCCATTCAAAATAGCAAAACAAGAAAAAGCTGACTTGATTTTAATATCGCACAATCATTTTGATCACTGTAACATAGATGACATAAAAAATGTCTCAACTGAGAAAACCGTAATCATTTCAGCAAACGAATGCATTGACATGTTGAAGGGATTTGCCTTTAAGGAAAAAATTGGCATCTCTCCAGGACAAGAAAAGACTGTGAGTGGAGTTGTCATTAAAGCAATTCCTGCATATAATGTGTCCAAGATAAATCCTGACACCAAAAAACCGTTTCATCCAAAAGAAGATGGCAAGGTAGGATTTTTGGTGTCAATGAACGGTATCACAATATACCATGCTGGTGACACTGACATGATTCCTGAAATGTCTGATCTAAGGCCTGACATTGCCCTTGTACCTGTTAGTGGGACATATGTGATGACAGCACAAGAGGCAGCTAAAGCAATAGAGAAAATAAAACCAAAGATTGCAATTCCGATGCATTATGGAACAATTGTTGGCAGCGAAAAAGATGCCCATGATTTTAAACAGATGATAAAATCATGTGATGTACATATCATTGCAAAAGAACAGTAAATCTAATAGAAACATGCCAGCAATACGTATATTGTTGTTTTATTGAGAGGTCTTTGCAGGATACCTTGACAATTACCACTAGTCTGTTGTTTATTTAGAATAACTTCTGATCTCTTCGCCATGGATTTATAAACAGAATACATTCACCCAAAAATTAGCTTGATCCAAGATGCCAAACTGTTCAGGGTGAGAAAATTTGATTTTCACTTGAGGCATCTTCTTGT
>JAJPEA010000037.1 GCA_023252335.1 Nitrosotalea sp. | reverse complement strand
GCATTGGCCAGAACAAGACGCGCAAATAGATATTGCGTGGATTGTGGGGGTAGACTAGTTTACTATCCTCGCCTTTCAAACCCCAAAGCTCCAAACGAATACAGGGTTCTGGTTTATGCTTGTCCCGACTGCACTAAAGATTTTGATAAACCAAAAATGTTCTCAATCAAACGAAACGTAGTAGATGAGCCGCTAGAGACAGTGGAAATAGAGATTGTCCAAGCCAGAGAAAAAATACCAGAAATGGTAAAGACTACAACTGTCTGACAAAAATACTACACGTATCACTTGGATTATTTTCAAAACTGTCGAGTTTTTCACACTAGAAAACTTGGATGAAATTCTTGGAAAAATTGAACTTGATGGCCTGGAGGAAATGTCTGCGGGAACCGCTTACTGTTGTAGAACACTCATGTCTGACAATTGAAAGTCGTGTGCACTAGGAGGGGAGATGAAAAAAGAAGTACAAGATCTTGACAGGGTAAAGGACTTGATACCTGAAGTAGTAAAGCTAGGATTTGTAACTGCTGTAAAAAGAAGGGTAGTTCTGCCGCATTAGAAATACTAGAACAAATTGAAAGGATTTCAACAATTTGGCACAATCAACAAGACTTGAAATGATTTGCAGAGCATTGTTTTTGAACACTTTTTGGCCTAGTTTTGATTGAAAACCCCCTGGGTTTTAGGACTAAACCTGCCCAGTCTATCAAATTTTTCATGCCTGGATGTGGTGATGATTTTTTACAATTTTTCCAAGCTCCAAAATTTGGGCCAAAAACCAAGGGTTTAGCTTTTATTCACTGCCAAAAAAGAAAACAGAACTCTTACTGGGCAATGGGGGTGTTTTGACCCTTGGCTGCTATTAGTACGCACAAGTGTTACACCCCCCCTAAAATTGACCATTTTTGAAAAAATCACATTATGCCTGATTGTCTGCAAATACAAGGGGGTTTAACTTTCAAGCACAAGTCATGAAAAATTGGTATTTCCAAAAAACGACCATTTTAGACCATTTTATTGAGCGAAAATATCTGTTTATTTGGCAAGTCTAGGGCAAATAGGGGGGTAAAAATAACCCAAAAAACGTCTTAAAGTTGAAAACAATGGTTCTTTGTCTAAAATGCTTTGAAGAAAAACATGGCCAATGTATGGGAAAAGCAAACATGTTTGACTGTGAATGTCCTGCTTGCTTGGTAGATTCTAAAACCACACAATAACATTCTAAATGACAGCTGATTTAGAATAGGTCGTCATGATTTTGTTTTAGTTTTTAGATCGGAATGGTTCTAACCATATGTTCTGGTAACAATTTTCAAACTCATCCCAGTCATAGAAATTTTGGTTTTTGTACTCTGGGCTGATAAAGTAAATTATCGTGAGAGAGGCACAAAAACCCTCACGATTCTAGGCCTGGTCAGTTAGGGTAGCCATCTAGTGGATTGGTATGATAATATCTTAAGTCTCAAGTAGAACTTTGTGGATATTTTAGCTCGATTTTTTTCAAGTTATATTTGGTAATGCTGCTAAACATGAACCGTATGATCATGTCTATAGTTGCATGACTGACACTGGAAGATCTGGTGCAAGTCCCCCTTGATGTCTTTTTCTATATTTGAAATTAACTTGTCCATGGGAAGGCCATTTCTTGGGCAATCATGACTTGGGCATGGCATGTCATAATCTAGAATATGTTCAAGACAAAAATATCCAATTTTTGAAGAATAGATGCCCTCCTTTTGGCACTTGGGTTTTTCACATCTTCTTTCCTTGTGCAAAAAACCCTTTGGAATTCTGTTTGCACGAATGTCCTTTTCATCCATGTTACAAATTTGCAACTGACCGTAATTTAAGAATCGTTAAACTTGATTGATGATGGAATTATCCTTGTACTGTCTAGTGAAATTTTAAACAAAAAGAAGAGATGTTTTTACCTTCACACTAATTAGGAAGGATGTTTCAAAATTCGAGTATGGAAAGATTTGAAATTAACCTTACTGTAAACAAAAAACCAACAAATGCACAAATGCTAAAGCTGCAAGAACACTTTGCAGAAATGCCTGTAGAAGAAATTCTGTCTGGCCTAAATTTTGCAAATAGCAGATGGACTGCAAAAGATGCTGGAGTTCTCAAAGTAGGCAGAAAGAGTATCATAAACAAGGAGATCCACTCTGTAACCTCTGAGCAGGCCCAGTGGAGGCTGAAAAATTGGAAGATGATGATTGCAAACTATAGAAAACTAGGATATAGCTATCCAACAATATCTAGAATCAAGAAAAATTTTATAGAATTGAGTAAAAAGCGCTCTAGATAGGTTCTGGCGCTTTTGTAGTGGAACCAAGTGTTGGAGGAAGATCTGGTATGCTCTGTCTTACATGTCCCTCTAGTATTGCATTTGCCTCTTCCAATATCTGGTTTGTTTCCGAGTTTGATGTGTCTGTGACAAATGAATTGTCTCCACTCACAGATGCTCCTGACATAATCTCGCCTAGTATGCTTGACAAGTCTGCCATGGATGAGTCTGCTGCTGGCATTAGTCCACTCAAGCCTGTTCCAAGTCCTTTTATTATTGACATGCAAGGACTGAGTGTCACTACGACATCTCCAAGTTCTGATATTGTGTTTAGTCTGAGTTGAATCTGCTCCATGGCCAATTTTGCACCTGTGACCATGCTGTTCATCTTTCTAATCTCGTATAATTCAGTAGCATAAGCATTAGAGTATGCCTTGTTATGTGATCGTACTGCTTCGACCACTTTTCTGAAGATAAAGTCGTCTTTTTCTTTTAGTTTCTTTGAAATTGAATCAAGTTTTATGATTTGTAATTGTAATTTCTTTTGAGCCTCATCAATCTTGGGCTTGAGTGGTGCATCTGGCTTGACCTTGTCTATTACCCTCTGAGATAGACTATCTTTTTGTACATTCCATTTGTTTGTGAAATTCATTTACTGTGCCTTGATTTGAAATATTGTTTTAAACAATCATGTTCTTACTTGGTGTGTAACTGTAGTGACAGCTAGCCATGGTTACAGTCTAGCTTTGTACCGGTTGATTCAATATGTTTCTAAATTCGAATTTAGAAACATTATATCTTGATTACCCAAAGGTAAACGTGTAGATTTCAAAGCCTGGATGGCCTATGATGGTCAGAGTATGAGAGCCTGCCTGCTTTGACGAAATTATATTGTACAATCTATTTTCTGAAATTGTTGCAGTGCTGTCCTTGGTATCTTGGCCTGCATCATCGCTTGTAACTGGCTTGCCATCAAGCAGTATCTGTATTGTATTGCCTGGCCCTGATGCCACAATGTGTACATCTTGTGCAGTATATGGAAGAACTATTTTTCCACTGTCTGATACTAGCTTCATACTGTCCTGCAGATTTTGCCATTGTCCTCCAAGATAAAAGTGGTCTTTTTGCAAGTCTGATGGAATTGTATAGTTTACTGTTTTTTCTGGTTCAAATCCTTCAATGTTTCCAAAGTAATTTCTTCCGTCTGCAAAGTTGTATCCAAAATAAAGTTCCGGAGTTTCAAATAGTGCAAACTGGTGTTCTTGTAAATTGACAAGATTTTGATTTGCTGTGACATCTAGTCCAAGTCGTTTTGCTCTCTGGTCAAGTAATTGCTGAATCACTTGTTCTGTATTGGCATAATCACCTTCTCCAAAATTAGTGTGACGTATGTGTCCAAGATCGTCTGTAATGTATTCTGCTGGCCAATATCTATTTGAAAATGCATCCCATGTTTGGTGATTGCTGTCAAGCACTATTGGATATGTAATGTTGTATTTTTGAGCAGCCATCTTTACATTGTTTATGTCTTTTTCAAATTCAAATTCTGGGGAATGTACTCCGATTATCAGCAAACCCTTGTCAGCATATTTCTCATTCCATGATTCTAAAAATGGTAGAGTTCTGATACAGTTTATGCAGCTATATGTCCAAAAATCATACAATACAACTTTGTCTTTCATTTGTATTTGTAGTTCTTGTGGTGTTATGTTGATGTAGCCTGTAATGCCTGTCAAGTCTGGTGCTAGGGGATAATTATTTTCATCTGGATATGCAGCAGACTTTGTACCTGTATTGTTTGTATTTTGCACTGTCTTGTCTACTTGTGTTTGGCTTGCAGTGTTTGTAACTGTCTTGTCAAGTGATGTAAGAAACACGCCAATACCTCCTATTGCTGCAACTATGATTATCGCACCAATTATTGCGGTTTTAATCTCTTTTCTCATTGTTATCATCCTAATAGTATATTATTTAGTAACGGAAAACTTGCTATGGCCGCTAGCTGGTTTGTGTATACTAGAACCCCTAGTGTGATAATAAGTGATCCCATTATTATGGAATAATATTTCAAGTGTTTACTCATTGACTTGATAAATGTGGTAAATCTTGAAAAGAATACACCCATCAAGATAAACGGAATTCCAAGTCCTAGTGAATAGCTAAGAAGCAGAACAAATGCATGACTTGGAGATGTTGCAGCAAGAGTTAGAATGCTTCCAAGAATTGGTCCGATGCATGGAGTCCAACCTGTTGCAAATGCAAGACCGAAAACAAATGAAAGTGGATAGCTTGACTTGGTCCTATTTGGTAGAATTTTTTTCTCAAAATTAAGTTTTGAAATCTTGGATGACAATAACATGAATGCTCCAAATGCAATTATGATAACTCCTCCTACGTGATTAAATCCTGCAAGCAACGATCCTGCGGATGCAGAAAGTACGCTGTTTAGAATTACTCCAAGTATTGAAAAAACAATGGTAAAGCCTGCTACAAAAAACAATGTATTTAATATGATATTTAGTCTGCTTGTGACAATGTTTACTGTTCCATTATTTCTTTGAAGTTCTGTCAATGTGGTGCCAGAGATGTATGCAAGAAATGCTGGAATCATTGGTAGTATGCATGGTGCAAGAAATGAACCAAGCCCTGCTATTGCTGCAATTCCTATAGTTAGTTCTACCATGTTCCATTTGATGCTGTTTTTTTATTAATACCTTGTTCCAAATCTATTCCAAATTGTATTATAAAATGCCAAACTTTTTACCTGCCTTCTCAAAGATGCCGAGCGATTCTGATATGATATCTTCTGAAAGCCAGTTTGTGACAGATATTCTTATTCTGGCAGAACCCAAGTTCACTGTGGGATAGCGTATTGGTTGGGCAAATATGCCGTTATTTCTCAAATATTTGCCAAATTCTAGAGTGTTCTTCTCATCGCCTATGATTATGGGTATTATCTGGCTTGGGGACTCTATCTTATATCCAATTGACTGCAAGCCTTTTCTAAATTGCCTTGTTTTTTTCTCTAGTTCATGTCGGTTTTTTTCCCTGTTTGACAAAAATCTCTTCAAGGCAAAGTCTGCTAGAAAACCTGGCAATGCAGAGGTGTAGATGAACGGTCGTGATGTATTTACTGCAAGATCAATTATCTCCTTGCTTGCAGCAATGTATCCGCCAAATGCACCAAGTGCCTTGCTCAAACTGCTTGTGTAAATGTCAACATTTTTTGCAACTCTGAAATGATCTGCCGAGCCTTTTCCATCTTTGCCTACTACAAAGTCTCCGTGTGCATCATCTAGCAAGAGAAATGCATTGTTTTCTTGACACAGTTTTGTTATCTCATCAAGTTTTGCAAAGTCACCATTCATTGAAAATATTCCTTCTGTTATCACAAACTTGCGTTGTGCTTTTTTGCGCAATTTTTTTTCCAAATGTAACATGTCATTATGTTTGTAGATTGTCTTTTTTGCATGTGATAATCTACATGCATCTATTATGCTTGCATGATTGAATTCATCACTTAGGATCAAATCGTTTTTCTGTGTTAGAATCGAGATTGCACCAAGGTTTGCCATGTATCCAGTTGGAAAAACCAATGCCGAATTTTTTGATTTATGGTGTGCAAGATTGCTTTCAAGTTTTTTAAAAGACATGTCATTTCCTGCAATTAATCTTGAACTTGATTGTATTTGTGATGGTTTGTATGTAGTGTCCAGTCCAAGATAATCATTTGATGATAGGTTGACTAGTCTCTTTCCTTGAATTGTAATGTATGGACCTGAAACCTTGTTGTAAACAAGCGTTCTGTACAGATTTGCTTTCTTTATCTGTCTTAATCTCTCGTTGATAAAACGTGTTCTAGGCTTCAAGGCCTATTTTTGATATCATTTGAAAGTCATCTTTTGGTTTGTTTCCTCCAATTGTGAGGTATCCTCCAGTTATGATTCCGTTTGCTCCTCCTAAGAGTACTTTTTCTTGGTCATTTGAGAGGTAGACTTCTCTTCCCCCTGCAATCTTGAGTATTGTTTTTGGCATCAAAAATCTAAAGACTGCTATTGTTCGCAATATCTCTGATATGGATAATCTTGTCTGAAGTTCAAGCGGTGTTCCTCTCTGAGGTACTAGTAAATTAATTGGACATTCCTCTGGACTGAGTCCTGCAAGATCAAGTCCCAACTCTAATCGTTGCATTCTTGTTTCTCCCATGCCAATTATTCCGCCACAACACAATTCAAGGCCTACATTTTTTACAATTAGGTTTGTCTTCATTCTATCATCATAAGTGTGAGTTGTGCATATTTTTTCAAAAAAGCTTCTTGGTGCTTCCAAGTTGTGATTGTAACGCTTTACTCCGAGTTTTTTTAGTTTTAATGCCATTTCTTGATTGATAAAACCAAGTGAACAGTTGACCTCAATTCCTACTTCGCGGTTTATTTTATCTATGATTGAAGAGATCTGCTCAAAGTCTTTCTCTGTAGGGCCACGCCATGCGCATACTAGACAAAAACTTTTCACTCCATCTTTTTTTGCAAGCATTGCATTTTGTACTATTGTCTCTGGAGGTAACAGCTTGTATGTGTCAATACCTGTCTTGAAAAATGCAGACTGGGAACAAAATGAACAATCTTCCTGACACTTGCCTTTTTTTGCATTTATCAAAGCTTCAACATCCACTACATCCCCGCACAATTTTCTGGTAATCTCATTGGCTGCCTCTGATAGTGTATGTATGGAATCATCTGATATGTTGATGAGTTTTTCAGATTCTTCTTTTGAAATTTCATGTCCTGCCAACACCTTGTCCCTACACGAAATTATAAAATCCGTTTCAGCACTCAATGTCTATTGTGTTTTCCAGTCCATTAATTAAGATTATTTTAACTGTAAACTGGTTATGAAATCCTGGTTTACAATGAATTTCTGTAGTGAATTCTTGACAGCCTTGTTCTAACCAGGATATGTCTTTAATCTATTATCTGCAGTGTTCTAGGTATGAATTGTGTGATATTTCCTATATCTGAGATGAGACATTCCTGATTGTCTTTATGGTTCCATCTAAAAGGAAGTCAAGTTCTGACTCGGATATGGCAAGTGGAGGAATGACCATTACTATTGGTCCAAGTGTTCTTTGGTATATTCCATGTTTTTTTGCCTCGTTGAATATTTTTTGTGGCAATCGTTTCTGTGGGGATATTGTAGTCTTTGTTTTTTTATCAGACACCAACTCTATTCCCATCATCATTCCTTTGTGTCGTACATCTCCAACCAGATCCAAATCTGTAATCTCTTTTATCCGTGATTTTATCTGGGCTTCACGTTTTTTTATCTTGGATATTAGATTATATTTTTTGTACAATGAAATGTTTCTAAGGGCTAGAGCGCATGCTAGAGGATTTCCAGTAAATGTATGCCCATGGAAAAAATGCTTCATGTCTTTGTATTCTCCAAGAAAAGAATCATAGACTTTTTTATTTGCAAGTGTGGCAGCAAGTGGAAGATATCCTCCTGATAACATTTTGCCAAACGATACGATATCTGGAATGCTTTCTTGATTCTTGTATTCGATCATTGATCCTAGTCTTCCAAATCCTGTAGCAATCTCATCAAGTATGAGTAAGATGTTGTACTTCTTGCACAGTTTGCTTATCTTTTTTTGAAATCCCTTTGGATAAATTACAACACCCCCGGCTATCTGAGCTCCACTTTCCATTACAAATGCGGCAATATTGTTATTTTTTGAAAATATCTGTTCAATTCTTTCCAAACAAAATTCTTGATAGTCTTCAAACGAGTATCCTTTTGGTGTTCTGTATCTGTTAGGCGATGGAGTTCTTAAAACTGGAAACAACGAAGACTTGAATTTGGAAAAGAAAAGAGGTACATATCCAAGTGACATGGCGCCTATTGTATCTCCGTGGTATCCATTCTCAAGTGAAACAAATTTTGTCTTTTTCTCACCAATGTTGCTCCAGTACTGCAAGGCCATTTTTGCAGAGATTTCCATTGCTGTGGAACCGTCATCAGAGTAGAATACACGATACATCTCAGGGGCTAGTTTTACTAGTTTTTCTGCAAGGGATTCTGCCTTGTCATTTGTTAAATTAAACAATGAAGAATGCTGCAGCGTTTTTGCCTGCTTTGTTATGGTCTCTGTCAATTCTTTCTTAGAATGACCCCATACATTGCACCACATGCTTGCAACGCCATCCATCAGGGCGTTACCATTTGAATCATAGAGCCACATTCCTTTGCCTTTTGTTATTACATCAAATTTTTTCCAATCATTCATCTGGGTATAGGGGTGCCAGACAAAACTATGCATGGATTTTTTCAGCAAATCGGATTAATAATCATAGGGTGGGTTATTAAACAACATTAGTGGTGATACCTCTTATGAAATCATATTTCATAACTGCTACTGATACGGGAGTTGGTAAAACAACGGTTACGTCTGCATTGGCTGCGTGTATACAAAAACTTGGAATAAATGTTGGCGTAATGAAACCTGTTGCAACAGGATTTGCACAAAAAACTGGTTTTAAATCATCTGATGTCTCAATATTGTATCATGCTGCCAAAGTAAATGATCCTGAGGATGAAATAAATCCGATATTCATGCCGTTGCCAGTTTCACCATATGATGCAGGCAAAGTACTAGATCTAAAGTTTGATAAAAAAATAATCTTGGAAAAGTTTGCAAAATTGCAAGGCAAACACAATATGATGCTTGTTGAAGGCATTGGAGGAATACTGACTCCATTAAGTAGAGATTATTTTGTGGCCGATCTGATAAAAGAAATGAACCTTGAGACAATAATTATCACACGATCAACTCTTGGAACTCTAAACCATACTATGATGACTGTAAACACATGTCGTGCTAGAAAAATCACAATTACTGGAATTATAATAAACAATTATGATGAGAATGGTGGCCCTGCAGAAAAAACTGCACCTGCTACACTGCATGAAATCACTGGCATTCCAATCTTGGGCGTATTGCCATTTGTCAAAGATTATGAAAACACTGCAACTATGATTCCATATGTTGAAAAAAACATTGATTTGAAATCTCTTATATCTTGAAAATTTTCAATTTGGATTGTTTTTTGTTTGATGTAAAACCAATCAAGTCGTTTATTATGTTTGTAAATGTCATGGAACCATCTAATGTGTATGTCTTGACTCCATACTGTGCATCTTCCTCAAGAACCAGCCAAATGTTATCTATGTTTGGCTGAATTTTCTTCATGTTGTCAATCTGAGACTTTATTGCATTTGCATCATTTGTTTTTGGGAAAGAAATCATGATGACATCTTGCGGAGATGTTCCAAGTGTTATGGTGTCTGGAACTGCAATGTCGATGTCCACTGACTGGAATGTGGTCTTTCGTTTGCTTGGAATCATGGTAATTGTAAGCAGATAATGCATCAATCCCTCTGAGACTGTAACACGCGTATCTGGCTTGATCCCGTCTGTTTTTTCTACGTGTGCAATACATTGCTCAAAAATATTCTTTATGACTTCGGCACTTTCTCCTTGTACAATGTCTGAAAGTATTCTCTGTTCTCCATACTCTGAAATAGCATTACGCAAAATTTCGCCTAATTCCAAGACATCACTACTTGGCATATTGTAAATTAAAGTTGTGTTAAAAATGGCAGCAAATGGAAATCAAAAAACTAGTTTAAATTACTATTTGTAATAAACGACCTAAGACTATGATACGAATAGAGGCAGAGTTATCAAGAAATGATCTAACTGCTGTAACTGATGCTCTTGATATGCTGGGAATTACTGTAAACATCATAAAAGCAAAGAGTAGGGGAGCTACAGTCGGCTCTGAGGTTCATGCCGCAAAGGGCACAGGCATGTATCGCTCTGAATTTAGAGACAAATTCCTGCTCCAGACAACTGTATCTGACAATTCTGAACATGATGTAATTGAGGTAATAAGGGCAAACTCTAGTACTGGGAAAATCTCAATATTTCCAATCTCTCGTATAATTGATATCAGTTCTGGTGTGGAAAATGAACAAGGACTGGCACTAAGTGAATACGACAGTGTCATACTAATTGCAGCAAATAAACAAAAAACTTCTTTTCCTTTTGGTCTTACAACTAGCAAAGTAAAACTTGAACCACAAGCAATAGAGGGAGAAAAAGGGTATTATGATGTCATAGAAAAAAAGTTTGTTCCACTTGAAAATCTGGAATCTGTGATATCTCAAGTAAAACCTGTTGAAAGTTTTCAGATAATGACACCTGATGATGCGTTTGTAATTCAAAGTCTAACTAGAATACAAAGAAACTTTTCATTATACAAAAGAAAACAAAGCGATTCGTATTCTCAAGCATTTCTAAAATATATATCAAACAGATTCTTGAGCTTGTGGCCTGAAAACGAAATTAATACAGCTGTTCTGTATGTTGATATTGTTGGCTCTACCAAAATTGCCACATCGCTAAGTTCTGATGATCTTTCTGGTCTAATCAAGGTGTTTTCTGAAGAAATGTCTGTGGTAGTATCAAAACACGCAGGTTTTGTTTTAAAATATACCGGTGATGCAGTGATTGCATTTTTCCCAGAACTAAAAGACTTTGGAAATATGGCAGAAAATGCAGTACGCTGTGCTCGCTCAATGAACATGTTGGTTACACACTCCTTAAATCCAATGTTTGCAAGCTTTGGTCTACCAAAAATCAATGTAAGGATAGGAATTGATGTTGGAAAAAATAGAATTGTTGTTCTTGGCTCTGAACCTGATTTGATAGGACATAGTATCACAATTGCATCAAAAATTTTGCCTCTTGCACAACCAAATCAGATGACAATAGGGGAGGAGGCATACAAAATGCTGTCCCATGGGGTGGCTGCACAATTTATGAAAATTGATCCTCAAGACAAGAGGTGGAACTATAATCATCCAACTACTGGCAAAATATATCCAATATACTTTTCAAGTCCGGTCATGCAGATATCAAATAGAGGAAACTAGATTATTTCTTGAATTTCTTGTTTGCAAATCTGGCAAGACCGAGTTTTTTCATCTCGTCTGATTCTCTTAAAACTGATTGATGTTGTGTTTCTTTGTGTTTTTTTAACTTGGTTTTTAATTCTGGAAACTCGTTTGCAAGAATCTTGACCGCATACAATCCTGCATTTGCAGCCTTGTTTACCCCGACTGTTACAACAGGAGAGCCTGTAGGCATTTCAGATATTGATAGTAATGCGTCCAGTCCTCCAAATGCTGAAAACTTGAACTTGTCAGAATTTGCCTTGTCATTGTAAACCATTATTGGAACGCCTATCACGGGAATTGTAGTATGTGACGCAATCATGCCTGGTAGATGAGCAGAGCCGCCTGCTCCTGCAATGATTACCTTGAATCCTTGCTTTTCTGCATGATTTGCATAGTCTGGTAATCTTGTAGGAGTTCTATGGGCTGAGACAATTTGATCTTCATGCTTTACTCCAAACTCATCTAGAACCATTGCAGCAGAATGCATTACTTTACTATCTGAACTAGAACCCATTATGATGCCAACAAGAGGCTTTTTTGGATAAGACACAGAATAAGACAAGATTGAATTAAATAATTAAACTCAACGTTTTTGCAGTGTTATCACAAGTGTGATTTAATCTCTTAAATTATATCTGAGGTGAATCTGACTTTTAATTGTGCAAAAATCTCCTCTAGAAGTAAGACGCGCATTTGGAGTTTTATTTGTAGGCGTAGCAATCGCAGTAGGCTCTGCTTCAATTCTAAGTGAGATCTCATTTGAACACAAGGAACCAATATTTTACTATGGAATAATCTGGTTTGGAAGTTTTGCAATAACATTTGGAATAATTTTAGCCAAATTCCGGACCTTGTTGTCATCAATCAAGGGGCGAATGAAAAATAGTGTTTCATGGCCTCCTGCTGTAAAAGCGGTAAATGGACTGTGTTGGGCTGCGCCATTTGCGGCCATAGGAATAGCTCCTCATCTATACCAATATTTGATATTATTCGGAATAGGCCTTGGAAATACATCTACATTTTTCTTTATGAAAAAATACAGCGGTCTTGTAAACCTTGAACAAATAATTGTAGGTGCAATATCTCTTGCTGCAATACCTATTGCAATAATGCTGGATACATCACTGATATCCAATCAAACCACTGCAGTAATTACATCCAGAATAATGATTGCAGTTGCCTATGGTGCAGGTGGCATCTTTGCGTTGGTTAAAAAATAATCTAATTCTGAGAAATAAATTGGATGGAATTTTTTATTTCTTGTGCCCTTTCAAATAATGATTTCATGTCGTTTGTATCTGATTCATCTACAACGTTAAAATGTCCTAGTTTTCTCTGTGGTTTTGCATCATCCTTGTAATACATCTTGAGATATACTCCTTTTTGTTCAAGTGTGATTGGTTTGTATCTGCCAACAAAGTCCTTTGGTCCTAAAATATTACCCATGACAGTAGCATGTTTTAATTTTGTACTGCCTAGAGGTAATCCAAGTATTGCTCTGAGATGTTGTTCAAACTGTGATGTCTCACTTGATTGCAAAGTGTGATGTCCGGAGTTGTGCACTCGTGGAGCAATCTCGTTTATCAGTACCTTGTCATCTTTTGTTACAAACATTTCAATTCCAAATACTCCTGCACCGTGTAACACATCCATTGTTTTTTTGGCAATTTTATCTGCCTCTGATGAAATTTTATCATCCACTCGTGCTGGGGCAATTGTAAACTCTAGTATGTTGTCTTTGTGAATATTTTCCACTAGTGGATATGTTGCAATCTCACCATGAATGTTTCTTGCTGCTATGACTGATACTTCCATCTTGAAATCCACAAATTTTTCAATCATGGTTTGTTTTCCAGAGAATTTTTGATATGCTGTTTCTATTTGGGAACTGTTTTCTATCTTGAAATTTCCTCTGCCATCGTAGGCATCACGTCTTGCCTTTAACAATGCGGGATAATGAAAGTCTGTAATTTTTTTCTTGAGATCATCTAATGATTCTATTGCATCAAAATCAGCAACAGGAATATTATTTTGACGCAAGAACTGTTTTTGAATATACTTGTCTTGTATTATTCTCAGAGTATTAGGAGAAGGGTTGATTGAGACCTCACCATGCAATGATTCTAGTACCTTGCTGTCTCCAGATTCTATTTCATATGTTATGATATCTGATTGCAGGGACAATTCAACAATGGCATTTTTGTCTTTAAAATCTGCAACAATTTGTTTTGCACCTACTTTTGATGCTGGACAATTTTTTGTTGGATCTAAAACTATTACACTTGATATGTTTTCAGGCATGTTTTTTGCTGCCTCTGTTAACATCATTCCAAGTTGTCCTCCTCCAATTATTCCTAAATTAGTCAACGGCATGCCTAAAGCATGGTTTTAAAAATAGTTACCTGTTTCTAACCCGCAACAAAAGATGTTTGATTATAGGTCAACACCTGTCATGGTTTCATTTTTCAAACTGTTCGTCTGATCTTGACACACTGATTAATATTAGAAGATGCATGTTCAACGATGATTGTATGTCTAATAATAGTAACATGAAACCTTCTACCTATACTGCACTTGTTATAGATGATGATGAGGACACCGTTAATCTCTTCTCTGAATTTTTAGAAATTTATAATATCAAAGTGATAGGCAAGGCATTTGATGGAAAACAGGCAGTAGTAATTTACAATGAAGTTACTCCTAATATTGTTTTTTCTGATGTGATGATGCCTGATTATGATGGTTTTTACGCGCTTGAAAACATCAAAAAGATAAATCCAAAAGCACTTGTAGTCATGATAACTGGCGATGTAAGGGCTGACACCATAACTAGACTAGAACAATTGGGTGCAGATGCAATAATTTACAAGCCATTTGACATGCAATCTATAATGAAGACTGTCACTGGTTTACTTGTAAAGACTGCGTGCAGTGTCTAGTGCCAGTTAAATTTTTGTTGGCATTGTAATCACGTTTGCTGTAATTTGTTTTTTTGAAAAAAAATCATGTGCCAGAACCAATCCCTGGAAGTGTTCCTACTGCAACACCGCCTGGTGAATATGTGTCCAATATGTACTGTGTGAGAAATTGTGATAATGCTGCTGTTGTACCATACATTGTAATTCCACTAATCACTGTAAACATTGCAATGTTGAACTACACTGTCTTGAATAGTCCTCCTTGGCCTACTTTTACTGCTAATGCGTTAATTGATGA
>JAJPEA010000036.1 GCA_023252335.1 Nitrosotalea sp. | reverse complement strand
AGGTTCTGGTTTTAGTTCAACTTTAGGTTCTGGTTTTAGTTCAACTTTAGGTTCTATCACTCTTTTCTTAACACCCTCAACAACTTCTTCAGGACCAAAGAGAGTTTCCAAGAACACATCTTTATCAAAAGATTTCAGATCCTTGTATTCTTGTCCAACACCCAAGTAAAGAATTGGACTAGAAGTTACTTTAACTATAGATATTGCAGCTCCACCACGTGCATCTGCATCACTTTTTGTAAGTATCGCCCCATCAAATGTAGTATAATTATAAAATTCCCGAGCTTGGCTCACAGTATCATTTCCAGCCAATGAATCTCCAACAAATAGTTTGAGATCAGGATTGACTACCTTGTTAATTTTCGATATTTGATCCATTAAATTTTTACTAGTTTGCATTCTGCCAGCTGTATCAATGAGTATACAGTCTATTTTGTGTGATTTAGCATAAAGAACTGCATCTCGTGCAACTGCAGCTGGATCAGAGCCATAATTTTGAGCAATAACTTTGATGTTGAGTCGTTTTCCATGTTCACTTATTTGCTCTATCGCACCTGCTCTGTAGGTATCAGCTGCTGCAATTACAGCAGAGTATTTATTTTCACGTAAAAGATTTGCAATTTTTGCAATTGTTGTAGTCTTTCCAGTACCATTTATTCCCATAAATGATATAATGCATGGTTCTCCTTTTTCCTTCTTTTTTTGAATACTGGAGAGAATGTCTACCTTGCCTGCTTTATCAAACATATCAGATATGCTTTTTCGCAATTCCTGTTTTACAACTTCGGCAATAGCATCCTTGTTAACTGTAGAACCAACAAGTTGTTTTTTCAAATCATCTTTTAATGCATCAATGACTTCTGTTGCAACATCAGATTCTAGTAGTGCAATCTCAAGTTCAAACAAAACTTCATCAACATCTTTTTCCTTTAGTTCTTTTTCTCCAAAACTTTTTGCCGCTATAGAAAATGCATTTCTTAATTTTTCAAACATGGTATACTGCCTTACTGCGTTGGATTATGGTTAGATTGTATAAGTCTGTTCATTTCATGCTGTCCCTGTTCAAGTTTCATGGACACTTCATGTCGCTGCGATGCCAACTGCTGCAACACCATCTCAAGCTCCTTAATTCTAGATTCCATATAGTTTATTGCAGAAGTTTTGTCTTGTTCTACAGAAGCTCCAGCACCTATGTTTACAATCATTTTTTGTTCAGGATTTATTTTTGCTTTGACATAAACTCCCAAACCAATTGGCACAAGTGTTTCACAATCAACATTACCTGTCATCATTTTCATTGATTCTACAGCATTTACTGCTTCTTGCAAAAGTTTCATCACTGTGTCTTCGCGTTGTACCAAGTCACTTAGATAAGATTCCAGAGCCTGCATCTGTTGCAACAAAGATTGAGCCTGTTCTTCACTCATTTGCAAAAAATTCACTTGTTGGCTATAAATTCATTCTGAAAATATAGAATAAAACAAAAAGAAGAAAGGAATTATGCCTTTATCTTTGAGAGTCGTGAATCTATTTCGTCCCAGTTTACTACATTCCACCATGCATTGACATAGTCTGCACGTCGATTTTGATATTTTAGATAATAGGCGTGCTCCCAAACATCTAATCCCATTAATGGAACAAGATTCTTGGTGCGTGGACTTGTCTGATTTGGCATTGTAGTATACTCTACTTTCTTTGTCTGAGGATTGTAAGCTAACCAACCCCAACCACTTCCCTGTATAGCAATTGTGTCTTTGATGAATTTTTCTTTGAAACTGTCAAAGTTTCCAAACACCGAATTAATAGCTTCTTCTAAGCTACCTCCTGGCTTTCCACCACCACTTGATTTCATACTATTCCAAAACAAGGCATGGTTTTCATAACCGCCTCCATGGAAATTCACTGCACCGCGAACATTTTCTGGAACTTGATTCAAGTTTGAAAGTAACTTGGGTAGTTCCATATTTTGTAGTTCCGGACTTAGATTTGCCAATGCATTATTCAAGCCATCAGTATATGCTTGATGATGCTTGGTGTGATGAATTTCCATTGTTTTGGCATCAATGTGTGGTTCCAAGGAATCATACGAGTATGGTACTTTTGGAAGTTCATATTTTGCCATAAAAATTACAAGTCTCTCTTGCAATTTATGGCTTTGGTTGCAAATGCATTTTATCTAGCCCTAATGCAGATACGATGTGATAGAGAAATTACTAATTTTTTCTCTTGCTTTTATTTTATGTACCATATGTTTTATTTCATATTCCTATGAAGAAAAACAAAATCCACTTTCAAAGAGTCTACAACTAGTTGGAACCCAGGTCCCGCAACAGCAGGGCTTGAATGGCCAAGGAGTTAAGATTGGAATAATAGATACTGGAATAGATTTTGATCATCCAGATTTACATGGTTATGGACCATCAGGAAGAGTTGTAAGTGGATACGATTATGTCAACACAGATCAAAAACCAATTGATGTTAACGGTCATGGTACAGAGATTGCAGGCATAATTGGTGCCAATGGAAGTTTTACAGGCATTGCCCCAAAATCCCAGTTATTCTCATACAAGGTTTCATCTACTGGAGAGGCAGTATCATCAGAATACATCGTCCAAGCCATCTCTCGTGCCATAGAAGACAAGATGAATGTAATCAACATCAGCCTTGGAGTAAATAGAACTAATGATGAATTAGAAACTGCAGTTGACGGGGCAGTAAAAAATGGAATTACTGTAGTTGTAGCAGCTGGAAACAACGGACCTGACGACAAGAGCATCGGCAGTCCAGGCAGAGATTTCAATGTGATAACAGTGGGAGCTTCGTACAACAACATAACATCAAGTCTTGCATCCACTTTACAAGTTGGAAACAAGCAATATGATTCCCTGCCAATGCTGGGTGTTGATGCTTTAAAAGATCCAGTTGAAGGCAAGATGGTTTATGGTGGATATGGCAGAGTCAAGGATCTTCAAGGTATTGATGCCAAAGGCGCCATATTACTTGAACAACGAGGTAGCAATACAACTGGTGAAAAAGTATTTTTTTCTGAAAAAGAGAAAAATGCTGCAGACAGTGGTGCAAGGGGACTAGTCATATACAATAATCAAAGCGGAGTTTTTTTTGGCGAACTCGTAGGACCCAATTCAACCAAAGGTTATCACCCAACTATTCCAGTAATTTCTATATCAAAAGAAGATGGTCTGAAATTAAGATCAATGTTAAAAAATAATACTTTGAGCAGATTAAACATATTTTATCATCCAGACTTTGTAGCACCATTTAGCTCACGTGGGCCAGTTTCTCCATTTTACATAAAACCAGATCTTGTTGCTCCAGGAGTTTATGTAAATACCACAACAATTGGCGGCAAATACAATTTGACTAGCGGTACAAGCATAGCGGCACCACATGTTACAGGTGCTATAGCCATGCTGTTACAAAAATATCCAAAGTTGGATCCATCATCCATAGCATCGATAATAGACACTACGACTGATCCTGTTACAGATGCTTATGGTAAGATATTTCCAGTTAACGTTGCAGGCAGTGGAAGATTAAACATTACAAGAGCAAGTTCTGCAGATTTGATAATCTTGCCTCATAGCCTAGTTTTCAATATCTCTTATGAGAATTCTAATGACACCAGGACACTATACTTGCAGTCAATTAACAACACTGCCATCCCCAAATTCAAAGTACAATTCTCATCTAGTGAACCAAGACTTGGTTTCAATTATACAGCAAACAACAATACAATAAATGTAAAAATTACAGATAATGCAAAAAACATAGGTGATTATGACGGATTCATTACAATTGACGATTCTAAAACGTTGTATCGCATTCCAGTTCTCGTACACGTTACAAAGGGAACAATAAAAGAAAACCAAAGTAACACACAGATTGATTTTACATTAGACTATCCAGACAAGTGGTCATATGCAAAAATTTCTTTAATGAAGGCTGGTTCACAGGATGTAAAAACAGTTGGAATAACTCCACAAGATACCAAGGCCATTACCATTTACAGTGACGGAGAATATTGGATTCAAGCAGATATCAAGTCTGGGAACAAAACTGATCATGCGTATAAAATATTAATGATAAATCACGTTACACCAAGCTATCCAGATATTGAAGAAATCTCACACATTCCAATTAAGCAGATAATTATCATTTCTTCCATCATAATCATTGCAGTTGTTGTGGTACTAAAACGCAGATAAAACTAGATGTGAGGCCCAGCATCTTTTATTTCCTGGGAGACATTACCAAATTTTTTGAAATTATCAACAAACATTTGGGCTAGTTTTTTGGCAGATACATCATATGCATCTTTGTCAGACCAAGTATTTCGAGGATTTAAAACCTCAGATGGAACATCAGGACATGTAACTGGAACATCTACATTAAAGACCTCATCGTGTCTATATTGCACTTTATCCAACTCTCCAGAGAGTGCAGCTGTTACCATACTTCGAGTATAATGAATATTCATTCTCTTTCCAATTCCATATGGACCACCTGACCAGCCTGTGTTTATCAGATATACTATTGCCTTGTGTTTGGTGATTTTTTCTCCCAACAGTTTTGCATAAACTGATGCGTGTCGTGACATGAAAGGTGCACCAAAACATTCAGAAAATGTTGCTTTTGGTTCAGTTATTCCCCTCTCAGTACCTGCAAGCTTGCTTGTATATCCAGACATGAAATGATACATTGCCCCTTCTTTTGTGAGTCGAGATATTGGTGGTAATACACCAAATGCATCAGCTGTTAGAAATATTATGATTTTGGGATTTCCACCAAGACTTGGAATTACTGCACCAGGAATGTAATCAAGTGGATAAGCTGCCCTAGTATTTTCAGTCAAACTTCCATCATTGAAATTTGGCATCATAGTTTTTTGGTCAATTACAACATTTTCTAAAACCGCACCAGATCTTATTGCATCCCAGATTTGTGGTTCAGCATCTTTGTTTAGATTGATACACTTTGCATAACATCCTCCTTCAAAATTAAAAATGCCTTTATCAGACCAGCCATGTTCGTCATCGCCTATCAATTTACGATTAGAATCAGCAGATAGAGTAGTTTTCCCAGTACCTGAAAGACCAAAGAACAAAGACGTGTCTCCATTCTTTCCGATATTAGCAGAACAGTGCATTGGAAAGACACCTCGTGACGGTAAAATGTAATTCATTACAGAGAACATTGCTTTTTTTATTTCTCCAGCATATGAGGTCGCTCCAATCAATACAACTTTTTTTGTATAATTGAGAAGAATGAATGTATCAGTTTTTGTACCATCTACTTCTGGCACCGCTTTGAAATCATTTAGTGCAATAACAGTATACTCTGGATTGTGAGACTCTAGCTCAGATGCAGTTGGCCTAATGAAGAGTTGTCTTACAAAAAGATTTTGCCATGGATGATCGGTTATAATTCGAATTGATAATCTGTGTTCAGTGTCTGCACCTACAAACCCATCAAAGATAAAAAGTTCTTTTCCAACAATGTGTTTTTTCATATTTTCAAATATTTTATCAAACTTGTCTTCTGGGAAAGGATGATTGATTTTACCCCAATCAACGGTATTGTGGGTTTGTTCATCATCTACTATAAAACGGTCATCTGGAGATCTTCCGGTATATTTTCCGGTTTTTACGGCAATTGCTCCGCTTGCAGTCAAAATGCCTTCGTTTCTCTCTTCTATTAGATCAATGAGATTTTTGACCTGTAAATTTCTCTGTATCTTGTCAGGCCTTATTCCCATTTGTTCCAATTGAGATACAACGTGATGAGTGATCGTTGGTTCCAAATCCTCTATCATCTGGTAAGACGTTTCCTACTGAAAATCCTTATTATCTCTTCGGATCCTATTAGTCCACGCAAGAAACGTATTTATTGTAAAATTTGATCAGAGTCGTATACATGCCAATTAACAAAGAAGCTCTTGAACTGAGGAAAAAGGTCGCAGAACATAGACCAGATTTTGTTAGACAAGAGAGCTGGAGATATGCAAGACTTGCAGAGACATGGAGAAAGCCAAAAGGCATGGATAACCATCAAAGAAAACAAAAGAAAGGATGGCCAGCCCTTGTACGAATTGGATATGGAGGACCAAAGATCGCAAGAGGATTACACCCTTCAGGATTTACAGATAATCTAGTTTACAACTTGAAAGATTTAGAAAAACTTGATCCTAAAAAAGACGGTATTAGATTTGGCCACGGAGTAGGAAAGAAGAAGAGATCTGAGATCATTACAAAAGCAATAGAAAAGAATTTCAAAGTATTCAACGCGAGAGTGTCAGCTAGTGGTAGTAAATCTTAAGTCTAAAAGACAGCTAGTCTCCAGAATTCTTGGAGTCGGAGTAGGAAGAGTAAGATTTGATCCAGAATATTTGGACGATGTAACAGATGCAATCACTCGAGATAACATTAGAAGTTTGATAACTGCAGGAACAATCCAAGTAAAACCAATTGTAGGAACTTCAAAAGGAAGAGCACATTTCAAAAAGTCCCAGAAACGCAAACGTGGAACTAAACAAGGTTCCAAGAAAGGAAGAAAGGGATCAAGAGTAGGAAAGAAGGAAGTATACGTCAAGAGAATAAGAGCAATGAGACATCAACTAAAAGTATCAAAATCAAGAAAAGAAATACCAAATGAAAGTTATTGGAAATTGTACAAACAAGTTGGTGGAAATCAAGTAAGAAACTTGGCTCACCTTCGTAGCTTGATAGAAGAAGTTCGTTCCAAGAAATAAATTCAGAATCTATAGATTGTATCTTTATCAAGAATTTTTCCTTTCTTGATTGCTATCCCCTCTTTAGAAAGCATGTTGGTTTTCACTTGCTCGCCCCATGCATAACCTCCAATTTTACCAGTAGATAGAATCACCCTATGACATGGAACGATAACAGGAAAAGGATTTTTGTTCATCATTCTTCCTATGGCACGTTGTCCATTCTTTAGGCCTACAGCCTTTGCAAGCTCAGAGTATGTTGTTACTTTTCCTTTTGGAACTTTCAAAAGTTTTTCGTACACTTTGTGTTCAAGTTTCAAATCTTTACCATCTCTAGATTACTTGTATTTATCATCTCAGCTATTTTTTGTTTACTCTTTCCTAGTCCGCTCCAATCCACCAGTGCAAATTTGGCTTCACTATTTCGTTCCAATATGTGATCAAAAAGATGTGAATCAAGGTTATCAAGACCATGTTTTGGAATTACAGTACCTAATGCAAGATTACCCTCAAGGAGCTCCTTGTTGAATTTACCAGGATAATGAGTACCTCCAAAACAGATAGCCACATCATGTTTCTTTGGTGGTTCTGACATTTCTTTTAAGACAATTTTTGCCACACTTTCACATAGTTTTGTATCAGTCCACTCTTTTTCAGTTGTACCTATTTCAATGAATAAGGTTGGCTTGCTCAAGGCAGTAGGGCCATGATGAGTGGCCTCTATTGTTATGTCAAATTTTGAAAAGAGATCTCTTTGTTCCCATAGTCGTTTCATGTATGATTTTTGTCTATATGGGTGAGGTATTGCCACCTGTCTTGCAAATCCACCAAACATGGCATCTCCAAAATTTCCCGTACTATGACAGGTCAATGCAAGCGCTCCGCTTTCAGCAGCGTGTTTTGATAAAAATACATAACCATCATAATGATATTTTTCTTCAAGCCAGTCTGCAGATATTGCTGGAGTCGGTATTATTACAAGGTCAAAGTTATTTCCATGAAAGAGTCCATCATCATCTTTTTTTTCCATTTGCTTTGAAAGAAATGTAGCCATGTTAAAACCGGCAGGATCAGATTCGTATGCTACCAACAGTTCCATAAAAAATAATCAAGATACCACCTTATTATCGTAGAGGAAATGATAGATTTGTCAGAGCATGTTTACAAAGAAATCTTGCGGTTACCAAAAATTTGTAGATATATTCATAGAAACACACGTGTATACTTGCCTAAATGTTTACTTTAAAATTTAAATAATACTAGTAGTATTATAAAATTATGAGAATAAGGCTAGATCCAAATGTAAAGCGAGACACTACATCAATCAAGATAGATCCGTTTGTATGGAAAGAAGCAAAGAAAGACGCCATAGACAGAGAACTTGATCTGTCTCAATTAGTAGAAATTGCATTAAAGACATGGTTAGAAAATGAGGATCCCAAAAAAGTCAAAAATGAATTAGGTGAGAAATAGAAAAAATGTTTCACCATATAGAATATGAAAATGTTGGTAAAAAGAAAATAAAAAATGAGAATAGAAAATGAATGAAAAACTGCCATGCAAAAATCAACAATCAAACAAGATATCTTCAAAATCAGGCGAGCCATTGAAGATACTAGGACTCAGAAGCAGAGAAGATCTCATTGAAGAATGGTTAGCCCTGAATCCAAAAGATGTTACAGATTTTGACCGGGATGGAATTAAAAAAATCACTACCCAAGTCACCATAACATTTGATTTTGGTAAAGAAGAATACCTGTTAGCATTCCAGCCGCTAAAGTAACCTGAACGCCATACATGTTGAAAATGTAACAATTCATGTCCAAAATAAGAATTATAAGGACACTTTGGGAAAAGTCCTCCAATGGTAAAGATAAACCCAAAGCAGATGCTCAAGGACATGGTTAACACAATGAAACTTGCCAAAAAGTCAGATAAAGAAGACTATATGGAACACTTGAGACTGGTTGCTCTTGGAATGGCCACACTTGGAGCCATTGGATTCATAATTCAGTTTACATTTGCTGTTATTAATTTAGGACATAGATAGAATGGCTCAAGAGACAAAATCACACTTTTTCGCAGTTAGGACCACAGGAGGTCAAGAAAAGGTGGTCATGGGATTATTAGAAAACAGAATTAAACTAAAGAAACTTAACATACAATCAGTTCTTTTGTTAGAGAACCTCAAAGGGTACGTTGTAGTGGAGGCAATTGATGCAAATGCAGCATTTGATGCACTACAAGGAATTAGACATATCAGAGGTCAACTAAGAGGAGAATTGACGTTTAAGGACATTGAAGGTTATCTGGTTAAGAAATCTACTGTTTCAGAATTGACAGTGGACCAAGTAGTAGAGATCATCGGTGGTCCATTCAAGGGCATGAAGGCAACAGTCACAAGAGTAGATCACGATAAAGAAGAAGCTACCGTGATTTTACTTGATGCACCTTACCAATTGCCAGTTACGGTTGATGCAAATTATCTCAAACCCTCAACTCATTAGCAAGGATTAAATTTACATTTAAGAGGGAAGAAAAAATATGGCAGATATACAAACTGTTTCTGCATTAGTAACAGGAGGTCAAGCTAGTGCAGGTCCTCCTTTGGGTCCAACATTGGGACCACTTGGTGTAAACATCTTACAGATAGTTACTGCCATAAATGAAAAGACTAAAGATTTTGAAGGAATGAAAGTGCCTGTTACAGTCAACGTTGACAAGGGAACAAAGAAATGGACTGTAGAGGTAGGAATTCCTTCTGCCGCTGCTCTGATTTTAAAAGAAGCCGGTATTCAAAAAGGATCAGGAACTTCTGGTGCAACATGGGTAGGAGATATCTCACCAGATTCAGTTGTCAAGGTTGCCAAGTTGAAAATAGATTCATCCTATGCACTTAATGTAAAGTCAGCATCAAAAGAAATAATCGGAACATGTCTTGCATTAGGAATCAAAATAAGCGGTAAGAATCCAAAAGAAGCAACTGCTGATCTAGAATCAGGCAAATGGGACGACAAGTTCAAGTAAATTATCCAGTCACAGAATAGATTGGATCTTTATCTGTTTTCTGCAATTCTACAAAAGTTTCCGTATTTTGTATTCCATCTATCTTACCTATCTTTTCTATAGCCACAGTATGTAATTCCTCAAGGTTCTGTGCTCTCAGGGTCAATAAGATATCAAATCTTCCAGTAACTTCAGATATTGCAACTATTTCTGGAGTTTTCAGCAAGGCCTTGTGAATTTGATCTTTCAACTTGGGATCTCTGTTGACACCCATGGTTGCCCTCACTCCAATACCTATCAAAGATTCGTCAACTACAATTGTGAATTTCTTGATTAACTTTTTCTTGACAAGTCGTTTTACTCTGCTATAGAGAACAGATGTGTTAACACCAAGTTTTTTTGAGAGATTTGGAACTGATGTATTACCATCTCTGCTAAGTTCGGTAATTATTTTCATATCTAATTCATCGAATTTGTGCAACTTTGCGACTTGTTTTTATTACTATTTAATAAATGTAAGTTACTTTTCCAAAAGTATTCTTATTTCAAGACTAGCATCACCATAAGAAATTTTTACAATTATGGAATCCTCGAAGGATTTTGTCGCTAAAGGATTTTAAATAGGCAAATCCGAATGCTTTCGTAATGATTACCGAGTCCCAGATAGCTCAGATGATAACTGATGCTAAAAAGAGCACAAAGGAGAGAAAATTCAAGCAGGCAGTAGAGCTAATCATGGTTTTCAGAGATATTGATGTAAAGAAAGGATTTGCGATAAATGAGACAGTCCAGTTACCAAAAAAGATGAACCATTCATCTTCAATATGCGTTATTGCATCAGGAGATCTTGGTGTAAAAGCAAAGAGCGCCAATGCAGACTTGGTAGTAGATAGTGCTCAAGTATCACAGATGGGTTCAAACAAAAGAGAGTCTCGCAAATTAATTAACGGTTATGACTTTTTCCTTGCAGATACTTCAGTGATGGCAAATGTTGGTAAGACTTTGGGTCAATTCATGGGCCCAAGAGGAAAGATGCCAACACCTCTTCCATTTAATGCCCCAATTGATTCAATATTGGAAAGATTTAGATCATCAATTAGAGTAAGACTGAAAAATTCTCTCTCGCTAGCATGCAAGATAGGTGATGAAACAATGTCTGATGAAGATCTAGTTGCAAACGCTCATGCAGTAATTGGTACAATCGAAAAGAAACTACCAAGCGGAGATAAGAACATCAAGAAAATAATGATCAAGACCAGCATGGGAAAGATCATCAAACCAATACAACCAGGAACAAAGTAACATGCACCAGAATAGAACCAAGTATCCTCAAAAGAAAGCTCAGATGTACCAGCAATTACAAGAGTTACCAAACAAGTATAAAGTCATAGCACTAGTAAGAATGGAAAAAGTAAGATCTTCACAATTATTACCATTAAGAAAAAAATTCAAAGGAGAAGTAGAAATTGTTAGCATCAAAGATAAAGTTGCACAAAAATCACTTTCTACACTAAAGATTCCTGGAATTGAAAAACTTGCATCAAGTCTAGTTGGACAATGTGTATTGATGTTTACAAACATGAGTCCAATCAAACTCAACATCCTACTTGGCAAAAACAAGATAATGATGGCAGCAAGAGGCGGAGACAAGGCAAGCATAGACGTAGTCATAAAAGCTGGTAACACCGGAATCACACCAGGACCAATTCTTACTGATTTCAAAGAAGCAGGAGTATCAACCAAGATTGATCAAGGAACTGTTTGGATAACAAAAGACTCGGTAGCAGCAAAGAAAGGAGATACCATATCTGCAAAATTAGCCACCTTACTGAGCAAACTTGATGTCAAAGCTGTTGAGGCAGGCATTGTACTAAACTCGGCTTTAGAAGACAAGGTAATTTACAATCAAGAAGAACTAACAGTAGATGTTGAACAATACAGGACTGCATTTGCTCAAGCACACCAAGAAGCACTAGCATTATCCATAGAGATAGGATATGTAACTAAAGAAAACGTCAACATGATACTTGCAAAAGCTGCTCAACAAGCAAGATCACTTGCAATAGAAGTAGGCTTCCTTACTGATGACACAAAAGATGCAACAATACAGAGAGCACATGGACAGGCAAAAGCATTATCAGGCAAACTAAAAGATTACACCCTTCAATAAATTAACAAGAAATATTCTAGTGTACTTTGGGCAAGTTCCAGTTGTATTTCATGGCAACTAATCTCAAAATGGTTGTAACCAATATTGCGCCAATTGTTGCCACCTCGATTTGAAATTGAGCCACCAAAAGAATGTAAAAAATAACGACTCCCAAGAAACTTGCTGATGCATATAGCTCTTTGACAAAAACCATAGGTATTTCATTTACAAACATGTCTCGCAAAATTCCCCCTCCTACTGCTGTTACCATTCCAGCCATGGCCATAGCTAGAAAATTCATTCCAAACAATTGATATGCAAGAGTTGCCCCAATGGCAGTAAAGACACCCAGTCCAAGTGCATCAAATTTTAAAAACAGATTCCAGTGTTTTTGCATTTTAGGATAAAGAAAGAATATTGTAACACCAGTAGCAGCAGTAATCACCACATAATTTGGATCAGATATGGAACGAGGTGGAAAATGTCCAAGCACTATGTCTCTCACAGTACCCCCAGCTACACCAGTAATGGTTGCAAGAATTATAATTCCCACAATGTCTGCTTTGTGTTCGATTGCCTTGAATGCACCAGTAACTGCAAAAGCCATCGTTCCAAACAAATCTAATATCAATACAATAGTTTGAATCGGAGACAATAGTTCAGTCAAATAACAAGTAACCAGAACTAGAGTAAATAATGTTTAAGAAATTACAAAAAAGGGATAGATTACAGTTTTAACCGAATAGTGCAGAAAGGCCTTCCATTGCCTGTTCTTCGGTCTTTGCAGATGGTAGATCAGCTTCTTTCTTTCCTTCTGATGCGCCTCCACCTGATGGTGCTGCTGGTGCAGCAACTGCTACTGGGGCAGCTTTTATCGCTTCCTCAATGTTTACATCTGCTAGTGCAGCAACAAGTGCTTTGACTTGTGCTTCATTAACTTCAGCACCTGAAGCCTTTACAACATTAGCAATATTTGCTTCGTTGATTTCCTTCTTTTGTTTGTGCAAAAGCAACGCAGCGTATACGTATTCCATGATGAACGAATTTTGCAAGAGGCATAATATAAAACTATGGAGGCATAGAAAAAATAAATCTAAAATGATTTTTCTAGTTTAAGATTTTCAGACCACGACAGATCGAATACATGTATTTCTTCAAGTCTTTGTCATAAAGTGTATCCATTCTTTGTTTTAAGACTCGCTTGGCTTGTTCCTTTTCTACACCATCTGGCAGAGAAAGTACGTTGTTAATCAATTCAGGGATAGATTCTCTAACCCAACCAGAAATAATATTGTGAATGTTTTTGTGTATTTTTTCCACAGGATCAGTGTTGATATCAAAGACGCCGGTAAAATTATTGTGTTCTACCCTATAGATTAAAGCAAATATGCATTCTTTGGGATTTGGATTTTTGAGAAGTTCCAGTGATTGCGGCCCAGCTTTTCCTTGAGATACTTTATTCTTCAAGCCTACAGGATTTATTATCATCCCATTAACTCCAATGTTGGAATTTTCCACTCCTGTTACAATTCCTATAACAATATCCTTATGTTCACCATTTGGCTTGGATGCAAAGACATGGTCTCCTTCCTTCCAGCCTTTTTTTGTAAACATGAGAAACTTTCCTAATAAATCATATTTAATGTGTTGCTTATCCATGGAATAATCATACTGTGAAAACCTACATCAATTTTTTATGGTTTGAAGATTGACTAGTAGTATACTGTGAAAATTCTATATCTCTCAATATCTTTAATGCTTTTTTTATGGATTGGTAATGTTGGCCTCTCGTACGGATTAAATTTCGAATCTGTAAAGCAAAAATATCTACCACTTGTAAATGCCACCAATTTAAACTCCATAGCAACCAATAGTTCAGAATTTAAACAAATTACACATGGATATCATTACAGTTTTGAAACAGCAATTGCCAAGATGACATATCTACAAAACGGCATCTCTACACTAGGAGCTGTGGATATGGTATATTTTCTGCATGTTTCAGATACTCAAAGCGTAGACAAGACATTAGTTGTCACAATTGATCCGAATCACAAGATATTTGGTACGACACAATATTCACCATGGAATGTACCGATTTGGTATCCACTGCCAGCAATGACATCATTTCCATATCAACAAAACCATACTGAACAAAAAATTGACATCAATAAACTGGTTAACATTGTACCACCCGCTCCACTAGAACAGGTGAAGAACGGGGTTATCTCAAATGATGTGGATTGCTTTCAGGGAATTCAAAGTCTAGAACTAATTTTCAAGGCAGAAGACAAATCTCCTGCATGCGTACGGGATATGACTGCTAACTATCTGATAAAGCGTGGATGGGCAATGAATCAACCCAATGATGAATCTATTAACCTATTTGCAGAAAAGCCTAGTGTTAATGTTAGAAATGAAACCATTACTGTTACTATGATACTTGATATAAAAATTGATAATGCACAGAAACTCTCACCGCCTCTCTCAGTTGTGACACGTTACACCAATGGTACGATATATCAGATTCAACAAATTTCAATGAATACTATTCCTTTAGATGGAAATTACAAGTATAATCTAAGTATGACCTCTACCAATCCTGATGATATTTTTGGATATCACCAAATAGATGTAATTCACAATGGAAATACTAGCCAAATATCGGTTGATATTACAAAGTAACAAAAAACGATGTAACAGATAGCAAATATGGCCAGGAAAAAGGAAATTAGGATGTTGCTTCAGAATGCTTAATATCAGTCAGAAGAAAAAATTGTGAAATGGACAAG
>JAJPEA010000035.1 GCA_023252335.1 Nitrosotalea sp. | reverse complement strand
AAATAGTTGCAAACGCACCACTTCTTGATAGGCCATCATCTAAACCAAGATATCTGAATAACATTGAAAAGATAAAAAAACCAAAGACACCACAAAATCTCTCCCAGACACTCTTGAGAATGCTCTCAAATCCTAATATTGCAAGCAAACAGTGGGTCTACACCCAGTATGACCATGAGGTGGGGATAAGGACAGTTGTCAAGCCAGGAAATGACGGCGCTGTTCTGCGACTAGATAACGGCAAGTTTTTGGCTGCAAAAATTGATGGAAACTCGAAACATTGCTATGTCAACCCAAGAGATGGCGTTATCGGATGCTTTGATGAGGCCTGTAGAAATGTAGTTTGTACTGGAGCAAAGCCAATAGGAATGGTTGACCATCTCCAATTTGGAAATCCTGAAGACCCTGAAATATTTTGGACATTCAAAGAATCAGTCCAGGCAATTACAGACTATGCAAAATACTTTGAGATTCCATGTGTTGGGGGTAAAGTTAGCTTGTACAACGAATCTGATGAAGGTTCAATCAAGCCAACTCCTCTTATCGGAGTACTGGGACTAATCGATGAAAAACCACTTGTTCCACAAAAAATTGAAGATGGAGACCTGCTTGTCATGCTTGGAGTTACCAAAGATGAACTTGGGGGCTCTGAATATTATGAATACATTCACGAGCTAGTTGGAGGCAAGTGTCCTACAGTCGACATGAAGTCGTCCAAGAAAACACAAGATACCGTACTGGAGATTGCAAAACAGAATGTAATCAAAGTTGCACACGATTGCTCCAAAGGTGGCCTTGCTGTTGCAGTATCAAAGCTCTGCATGATAAATGGAATTGGGTGCACTGTATCCCTTGAAAAAATTCCCTCAGAAAAATTGCAGACTGATGAATTGTTGTTCTCAGAATCACATTCACGATTCTTGCTTGTAATAAAACAACAAGATGAAAAAAAGACATTGTCAATTCTCAAACAAAGAGGAGTTACACATGCACGCATTGGTGTATTTTCAGGCAAGGACATTGCATTCAAAGAAAAAACAAACACGCCAGTTAGAGTAAGGGTTGATAAAGCACAAGAAAAATGGTTAAACTCGTTGGGGGGACTTGTAACACATGGTTAAGGTCAAGGAAAACTGTGGTGTAGTTGGAATCTTTAGTCTAGATGGAGCAAATGTCATTCCTATGGTAATTGACGCATTACGTGCACTCCAGCACAGGGGCCAGGAAGCATGGGGTGTGGCCATACCAAAAAAACAACCATACAAGCAGCTAGGACTGGTATCTTCGGCAGTATCAGAGTTTGATAGAGTTACACGAGAATACGAATCCCCTGCTGCAATAGGCCATGTCAGATATTCTACAATGGGCAAGAGCAACTTGGAGAATGCCCAACCGCTCAAGGTAAAAGACTTGTGTGTTGCCCATAATGGAACAATTTCAAACGTAGAGGAACTAACCGGAATGGTGGGTGGATGCACATTTACTCCTCAGAATGTAAGTGATACACTAATTGCAGCACAAAGGCTTGTTACACTTATGGCTGATAATGGCAAGCTAGGAAATGCATTATCTATTTTAAAAAATGAAATGGTCGGCTCGTTTTGTTTTACATTTGTATCTGATGACAATGCAGTTTATGCAGCACGTGATCCCAAAGGGTTCAGACCAATGGTCTTGGGCTATAGAAAAGATAACAATACGTACATCGTAGCTTCTGAATCTGCAGCACTTTCTGCAGTAGGTGCACAACTTATTCGTGATGTCAAGCCTGGCGAACTTCTAAAAATTAGCAGCGCCGGATTGGAATCTGAAATGTTTTCAGAAGAAAAAAAACCCGCACATTGCTCGTTTGAATTTACTTATTTTGCACATCCATCAAGTGTGATGGAAGGCTCTAACATTTACATTGCAAGAAAAAAAATTGGGCAGTATCTTGCCAGAAAATTTGCAATAAAAGATGCTGACATTGTAATTCCAGTTCCAGACTCTGCAAGGCCTGCAGCACTTGGGTATGCCCAAGAGCTTGGGGTGCCATTTGAAGAAGGGTTGCTCAAAGACCGATACAGCAGAAAAGGTCCACTGCGTAGCTTTATCGAACCACACCAAGCAGATAGAGTTGAAATTAACAGGTGGATAATCCCAATCACACAGGTCATCTCAGGAAAACATGTAGTTGTAGTTGATGACAGCCTTGTCCGAGGTACAAGCTCAAAGGCAATCATCAAGGCCTTGAGAAGGGCGGGTGCAAGAAAGATAAGCATGGTGATAACATTTCCGCAAATTCAATACCCATGTTATGCAGGAATTGACTTTCCATCACAAGATGAACTTGTAACATACATGGGTGATGGAAAAAAATACAGCGAAGACGAGATTACAGAAAAAGTGCGACAGCTAATCGGGGCTGATTTTCTTGGTTACAATGATGCAAAGAATCTTGCAGATGCAGTTGGCATGGATTCTAATTCCATGTGCTTTACTTGCTCAAGCGGTGATTATTCCACGTTGGGAATAAAGCCTATGTTTAAAACAAGGGCCGAAATCAAAGGGGAGTAGGCATGGAACTCTCGTTTGTCTTGGTAAAAAGCAAGATGGGACACGAAATGGACGTCATGAATGATATTCTAAAAATTGACGGAGTCAAGGAAGCAACAGGAACATTTGGCCAATATGACATATTTGTCAAGGTCCAGGCTTTAACAAGACCAGAATTGGACAAGATAATAACAAAAAAAATCCGCATGGTACAAAATGTCCTTTCAACCACAACCCTTCCTGCACTTGCTGGCAAGAACACAAAATAGAGAATCGTCAGCCGTTTTGATTGCCTGAAAACTGGAATTGTATATCAGTTTAAATCCAAGCCCGTTCAATGACCGCCTGTTTGAAGTTTTTACGCTCAGGAAAGGTAAAAGACATTTACGAGCTTCCAGATGGCAATATCTTGTTCCAGTTCTCAGACCGTGTATCGGCATTTGATGTAAAATTTCCAACACCAATTCCTAGAAAAGGTGAGGTGCTGTGTAGGTTTGCTGAATTTTGGTTCAAAAAACTGCCTACAAGGAATCATTACGTAAGAACAGAAGGACAAGACAAGATTATAGTAAAAAAAATGCAGATGGTTCCAATCGAATGCGTTGTACGCGGATACTTTTATGGCAGTTTGGTCCAGCGGTGGAAAGAAGGCTCAGTCAAGTTGCCAGATGGCACAACTCCACAGCTTGCAGCAAAATTGCCAACTCCAATATTTGATCCTACCACAAAATCTGAAACTCATGACATTCCAATATCCAAGCAAGATGCAATTGACAAAAATCTAGTAAGCAAGAGCGAATACGAATGGCTGGAACATACATCAATTGAGATTTACCAGCAGATGTTCAAAATTGCAGATGCTGCAGGATTTGTCTTGGCTGACTTGAAGCTAGAGTTTGGCAAGATTGGAAATGAAATTGTACTAGGTGATTCAATTGGGCCTGATGAATATCGGCTGTGGCCAAAGGAGTCATACCAAGTTGGAAAGACTCAGGAAAGTTTTGACAAGCAACTGTTGCGTGACTGGCTTGCATCAAACGGATATCAAAAAAAGTTTGAAGATGACAGGGCTGCAGGAAAAGAGTCTGTAGCACCACATCTTTCTGATGAACTGTGTCATGAATTGTCGTCAAGGTACATCATTGCGTACGAAAAGATAACTGGAATCAAGTTTTAACTCGAATTTCTAATTAGAGCCGTCTGTATTTCCCACCCACTGCTTGCCCATTTGATCCCCAAAGCTTGACAAGTTTTCCAAATTTTTTATTTTTTTGAAATTTTTAACATTTTTTGTACCGGTACTATATCACTAGTAATGGTATCATATTGATAATGTCGTTACTGATTTGATGCTAATGATATGATTTGTATGCATATGTACTATCAAATATGGTACCGTGGCTAGAAGCATACTTGTGGATTGACCAAACTTGGAGCATAAAAAAAAGTTACGTAATGGACAAAAAAATATGATCTCTTGATCTTTTAGGATTACTACAAAAGTGAAGTCTGTAAAATGTCAACACTGCTACAAAAAGAACTTAAAATAAGTAAAATACTTAGTACAAATGCAGACCAAGCCAAAGCCCTTGATGATACTGCAAGAATAAAAATTCTACAAATTTTGTATCACAAACAACTTGCAACAGACCAGATTGTTGAAGAACTAAATAAAATTGGATACAAAAAAGCAACCACTACAATACGACATCATCTTGATGTTTTAAAAAATGCAGGACTGATTGAAATTGTAAAAATGGAAGAAGTAAGAGGAGCTGTAATGAAATACTATGGTACCTCTGTTAGAGTGATGGGCGCAAAACTTCCAGCAAACTTTGAAACAGATTTTTCAAAGACAATTGCAGACACTACAATCAAGCTAGAAAAAGTGATAAAAACTATTGCTGAAAACGCGGGCTCGAAAATAAAGAAAAAAAGTTCCAAGAATGCAAATGCGGAATCAAATTATGAAGACCAGATAGTGATGGAAATTGTCAACAGGGCAATGGCCAAGGTGTTTGAAAACAACGGCCAATTACTTGTACAAAAATAATTTTCTCACTTTACTTCTATTCTAAAAATTCCAACAGTCTCTGGATTCTGCAAAGCCTTTATCATTTTGCGAGGAATCGAATCTGATGCAGTATCGCATCCAATTGACAGTGTTCTAGGACACGTAAAATTGCTTTTTCTAATTACAATATCATGAGGATTTGTCATGGAAAGTTTCTCACTTCCATTGCCTGTGATTTTGTATGATAGATCACCGACAAGTATGGTACATGTAACCTTTGTTTGAGGTTTTTTCAACATTTTTTTCATTTCATCTGGAATTCCAAGACAACCACATTCTGCTCCCACACCAACGATACAATCTCCATTTACTGTAAGATCCGGATCAGTTGTTATCTCGATTGATTTTGGATGAAGTGATCTGACATTTTCGTGACCATGAAATGAGATCTCAAAACGCACAATTTCGAGTTGTATAAACTTAAATTAAACCTTCAAAGGATGAATTTTGAAATGCTACCAGCTGCAGCAGGTTATGATAGAGCAATTACAGTCTTTTCTCCTGATGGTAGACTTTACCAAGTCGAGTATGCTATAGAGACAGTACGAAGAGGCACACTTGCAATTGGTATCAAAAGCAAGGATGGCATCATACTGGCAGTAGAAGAAAAACCACGAAAATTGCAAAATTCTGATGTTACACAAAAAATATTCCAAGTAGACGATCATATTGGAGTTGCAGCAGCAGGATACATTCCAGATGCACGCTCACAGGTTGACAATGCAAGATTCTTCTCACAAAGTAACAGAATGATATATGACGAGCCAATCGAGGTTGAAGCAGTAGCAAAACACTTGGCAGATCAAGCCCAGCAATATACACAATATGCAGGTGTGAGACCATTTGGTGTAGCACTCATCATTGCAGGCATTGACAAGAGTGGCAGCATGATATACCTAACTGACCCAAGTGGAACATACATCTCATATGATGCAGTTGCAATTGGCGCAGGTGCAGATCAAGTTACAGAATTTTTAGAAAAGAATTACAAAAAGGACATGACAGTTGAAGATGCAGCAGCAATGGCAATCGAATCTATCTATCTTGTCAGTGAAGAAAAAGATGGTACAAAACACATCAAAATGTCACAAATCCCAATTGCAACAAAACAATTGACAAGAACAAGCGAAAAAGATATCGAACATTACGCAGCCAAGGCAAAAGAAAACATTGCCAAAAGACCAAAGTAGCATCTAATATTTTATAGCGCAACAATTCAAGGACAAACATTGAAAGTTTCAATAGCCATTCCAGACTCGTCACTTTCTGAAGAGCCTACTCCACTTGACAAGGCGATGAAGATCTCCCAGATTGCAAGAGCGTGTTCAATATTTCATGTAAATACAATTTATCTCTACAAGGAGCAAAGCGGCACAGACCGGGACAGATCGCTTCTTCGAAATCTTTTACGCTATCTTGAAACACCGCAGTACCTGCGCAAAATACTTTATCCAATAAGTGACGAGTTCCAGTTTGCAGGAAGTCTTAGTCCACTAAAAATACCATCACATGTGCAAACATCTGATCCAAAAAAAATCAAGGCAGGAGATGTAAGAGACGGCGTTGTGGTACAATACAAAGGAAAAAAATTTGTAAACGTAGGATTTGAGCAACTAATTCCATTTTACAGCAAAGACGATGACGGAAAAAGAATCATTGTCAAATTCAAGGAAGGATACCCTGCATTGACAGTAAAACAAATTGAAAAAGAAGAGATCTCACAATATTGGGGCTATGACGTCAAAGAAGTCTCAAATCTAGGCACGTTTCTTACCACTTGGGGATCTAGTGTGATATTTACATCACGAAAGGGAAAACCAATCCACAAGACACAAAAATACTTTGATGAGATCGCACGCGAACACTTGCTGCTAGTCTTTGGCTCTCCGAAAAAAGGAGTCCATGAAATTCTAGGAAATACAATAGGAAATATTCCAAAGTCACAAGTATTGAATTTCTTTTCAGACCAGGCAACAGAAACAGTCAGACTAGAAGAAGCAATTCTTGGAACCCTTGCAGTTCTAAACACTCTGACTCGAAACTAGTTTTTAATACGGGATCAGGCCATGGAAAAAACATTGGATAAAACACTTGACAAGAAAAAATTTCTGCTTTTTGGCATCATTGCAGGTATTGCATGCATTGCAATTGGAGGCATATTGATGGTAAACAGCATAATACATTTTTCGCACTAGATCTAAATTTTCAAAATAAAACCGAACATTCTCTAATTATAGACTTATAATGGGCTTTTCGACAATTTTCTGTAACAATGGGCCATAGGAAACATAGTCAACCTAGAAGAGGAAGTCTTGCATATTTGCCAAGAGCGCGAGCAAAGAGCATGGAAGCAAGAATTAGAACTTGGCCTGATGTCAAGTCTGAGCAACCAAAACTTCTAGGATATGCCGGATTCAAGGCAGCTTGTATGAGAATTGCAAGTATTGACGATAGAGAAAAGACTCCAAACTTTGGAAAACAACTCGTAGGTTTGGGTACTGTAGTAGTTACTCCTCCAATGTCAATAATTGGAATCAGGGGCTATTCAAGGGATAGATACGGAATTGATTCTACTTTTGATGTTTATGCAAAAGATTTACCAAAAGAGCTTTCAAGATTATTCAAAACAAAATTAGATGAAAAGGCAATTGACAAGGCAGAAAAATCACTTTCATATGTTGACGAACTTTATGCAATTGCAGCAGTTCTTCCAAGAAAAGCAGGACTAGAACAAAAGAAACCATATGTATTTGAAGTTGCAGTTAAAGGCGGAGATATTCCAAAACAATTTGCATTCTTAAAAGATCTTTTAGGAAAAGAAGTCAAGATAGATCAAGTTTTCCAAAAAGGAGTTGAAGTTGATGTTGCAGCAATTACAAAAGGAAAAGGTATCGAAGGTCCAATTACAAGATGGGGTGTCAAGAAGAAACAACACAAATCAAGAAAGAGTGTCAGAGCTCTTGGTACACTAGGTCCAATTAGTCCTGCGACAATCATGTACTCTGTTCCAAGAGCAGGTCAGAGAGGTTTCCATCAAAGAACACAATACAATAGCCGTATCATGATAGTAAGCAATACTCAAAATGAAGAATTAAAAATTAATCCACCAGGTGGTTACAAGCACTTTGGTCTTGTGCAAGGAGATTATGTTATCATCCGTGGTTCAATTCCTGGAACTTATCGCAGACTGGTAAAACTTCGCGCACCAGTTAGAGCAAAATTGACAAAGGTCACACAACCGAAAATCTTGGAGATTATGATATGAAAGTTCCAGTCTTTACAACAACTGGTTCAAAAGATGGCGATATTGAATTGCCGTTAGTGTTTTCAACTCCAGTTAGAAATGAACTGATTCACAAAGCATACATCCACTTGGAATCTCACTCTTTCCAAAGACAGGGTAGATATCCAAACGCAGGTATGGATGTAGTTGCAGAATCAAACAGTCCTCCAACAGGTCATCACCAAGCCAGAGTCGCAAGAATGGCAGGCGGTGGAGGTGGAAGGCAGGGACAGGCTGGTGGAGTTGCAATGACACGTAAAGGAAGACAGGCCCATCCTCCAACTTCAGAGAGAATTATCCATAAAATGCTAAATAAAAAAGAAAACCGTCTTGCACTGTGTTCTGCATTGGCAGCAACAACATCTGCAGCACTAGTAAAACTTAGAGGTCACAAGGTAGACAAGATTGAATCATTTCCAGTTGTAATATCTGATCAAGTTGAATCTATAGTAAAATCAAAAGACCTAGTCAAAGTCTTGGATGCACTAAATCTGTCACAAGACATTGACAGACTAAAAAGCAGACTAAAGGGTCGTTCAGGAAAACCACTACTTAGAGGTAGAAAGACCAAGGTGGGAAAAAGTGTCTTGCTTGTGGTAAAAGATTCTACAAAACTTACAAAAGCATCGCACTCTATTTTGGGAGTTGATGTAGTTGATGTGAAAAACCTCAGCGTGCTTGACTTGGCTCCTGGCGCACAACCAATAAGATTGACAGTATTTTCCAAAGGTGCAATTGAAGAGATTTCAAAACTAAAGTCTCCACATCTTGAAATCATGGTGATAAACAAATGAATCTAGAAGAAGCAAACCATATCATACTCAAACCATACATCACTGAAAAGACATTTGCACTAGTTGAAAATGAAAGCAGAATCTGTTTCTTGGTAAGAGAAGAGGCAACAAAACCAAAGATAATTGAAGCAATAAAACTTTTGTACAAAGAGGATCCAATCGGGCTCAACGTATGCAGAACAGTATACGGCAAGAAAGCTTTTGTAAAATTCTCCACAATTGAAAAGGCAAGAGACTTGGCCACAAAGATAGGAATGCTATAATATGGTCAATCGTGAATCAACTAAAGTAATGGTGAAGATAAATGGTTAAAGAATACAAGTATAGAGGCCTAGCATTAGAAGAGATTCAAGCACTATCACTAGAAAAACTCTTTGAACTTTTACCATCCAGAGCACGAAGATCACTTACAAGAGGTATCACAGATGGAAAACGAAAACTCTTGGAAGAGATAAAATCAAACAAGGCAGGAAAAACTAATGGTCAAATCAAGACACATCTAAGAGATGTCATCATTTTACCATACTTTGTAGGTCTTACAATTCATGTTTATTCAGGAAAAGAATTCTTACCAGTCCCAGTCAGACAAGAAATGGTTGGTCACTATCTAGGAGAATTTGTGCGAACCAACAAGAGAGTTATACACGGTGCACCTGGTGTAGGAGCATCAAGGTCTAGCTTGTACGTCCCATTAAAGTGATATCTATGCATTTTAGCTACGCTTTCCAAAATTATGACAAGACAAGACACGTTCGTGCTGCATTAAGAGAAAAAACAATCTCACACAAACATGCAAGAGAAATTGCACACAAGATAAAGGGAATGTCAATTGAATCTGCACGAAGTTACTTGCAATCTGTAATGAATTTAGAGCGTGCTGTACCATTCCAGAGATACAACAACGAAGTAGGTCACAAGTCAGACACCGGTGTCATGGCAGGAAGATATCCAGAAAAAGCAGCAGGCGAATTTATCAGACTCTTAGATAATTTAGAATCAAACGCAGAATATCGCGGAATGGATCTTGACAGATTAAAAATAATTAATGCAACCGTACACAAGGGAAGAAAACTTGAACGATTCACTCCTCGTGCAATGGGTCGTGCATCTCCTAAAGTTGATATCTTGACTCATGTTGAGCTGGTAGCTCAGGAACTATAGACATGTCTTCAGTGAAAAATGTAATCAATGATAGTTACAAGTTGATGCTCTTGAAAGATTATCTAAGAGAAGCAATCAAGGAAGCAGGTTTTTCAGGTGTTGATATTCAAAAAACTCCAACAGGAACTCGAGTTGGGTTGCATGTTACAAGACCAGGTATTGTAATTGGAAGAAAAGGAAGCGGAATTCGTGATCTTACTAAAGTTTTAGAAACAGACTTTGGTTTAAAAAATCCCCAGATATCAGTAATTGAAATTACAAAACCAGAACTTGAACCAAGTGTCATGTGTAACAGAATGTCGCAGCACTTGGCAAGAGGAACTGCATTTAGACGTGCAGTCATGTGGACCATGCAGACAATCATGGAAGCAGGTGCCATGGGTGTGCAAATTACAACCTCTGGTAAACTAAGAGGTGACCGTTCAAGTTTTGAAAAGCACAGCAAAGGTGTACTTCCACGAGCAGGACACCAAGCTACAGTCATAGTTTCAGAAGATATTGTTCACGTCCCAACAAAGATGGGTCTTATCGGAGTTCGAATCAGAATTGCAAGAAAAGAGCGATTCATACCAGAATTTGAGTTAAAGGCAATAAAGAAAGAAGCTAAACAAAAAGTCGAAGAAGTTCCACAAGAGATTGAAATCATCGAAGAGGCACAGATTGACCCAACAAAACCAAGAACTGAAAGTGAAGTAATTGAACTTGAAGAAAAATTGATTGAAACAGTGGAAACATTTGAAGAAGTAGAGGAGGAGCTAAAGTAATGGCCCGCATAAAGATGAAAACAGTTCGCGAGTTCAATGAAACTGATCTTAAAGATAGATTGGTACAATTGCGTGCTGACTTGACAAAACTAAAGATTGAAGCATCAAAAGGAACATTGCGAAAAGACAGTGGCAAGGTAAAGCCTCTAAGAAGAGATATCGCAAGAGTATTAACTAGACTAAATGAGATGAAATCTAAATGATTACTCCGGAAAATATAACACGTCATGAATTTATCGGGTTAGATACATCTATTGTAAAATCAAGCAATTCACAAATGGTTGGATTGCACGGAAAGATAATTGATGAAACAAAATCCATGTTTGCAATTCAAACTGCAACTGGAGTAAAAACAATTCCAAAACAGCATTCTGTCTGGCAATTCAATCTTAATGGTACATCTGCACTTGTTGATGGAAATACTATCGCAAAAAGATCTTTTGAAAGAATGGGAGTTAAGGCATGACTAGAAACATAGGACTACAAGTAAAGGCACCAAAGACAGAGTGTCATGACGAGCTTTGTCCATTCCATGGAACACTAAGTATTAGGGGTAAACTAGTTCAAGGCAAAGTTGTCAGTGCAAAAGCACCAAAGACAATTGTTGTCCAGCAAGAATTTCCAAGACTTGATATCAAATACAAGAGATATGCACGTAGCCAAAGCAAATTGCATGCACACAGGCCACAATGCATTGATGTAAAAGAAGGAGATGTTGTTCTTACTGCTGAATGCAGACCACTTTCAAAGAGTGTTTCATTTGTTGTAGTTGAGGTAGTATCCTAATGGCAGCAACAAAGAGTCGTGCAGTTTCAGCAAAAGGAGTTCAAGAGTTTAGACCATATGTTACAAGAGCTCTTCCACTTGGTGCTCAAGTGGTATGTGCCGATAACACTGGTGCAAAGATTTTAGAAATTGTCATGGTTCAAAAAACAAAGACCAGAGTTGCAAGATACCCATCAGCAGCTGTTGGAGACTTTTGTAACGTTGTAGTAAAGAAAGGTCCTGGTGAACTAAGAGGACAAATATTTGGCGCAGTTATTGTTAGACAAAAGTATGCTGTTAGAAGATTAAGCGGAGTTAGAGTAACATTTGAAGACAATGCTGCAGTACTTGTAACCCCTGAAGGTGAAATCAAGGGCACTGAAATCAAGGGACCAGTAGCAGTAGAAGCAGCTGAAAAGTATCCAAGAATCGCAAACTTGGCATCAATGGTGGTATAAAATGAAGCCAACTAAGATACGAAAGAGAATGATGTATACTGCAACAGCGCATCTGTTAAGCAAACAACTAGGTTCACATTTATCAAAAGATCTTAAAGGAAAATACCACTGCAAAAGCATGCGTGTCATAGAGGGTGACAGCGTCAAAGTATTGCGTGGAGAGTTCAAAGGAATTGAAGGAAAAGTTACTCGCATATCTACTGAAAAAAGAGGAATTGCAATAGAGGGTATCAAGCGTGAAAAACTCAAAGGCGGAAATGTCGATATTTACATCCATCCATCAAACGTACTCATCACTTCATTGAACCTTGAAGACAAGTGGAGACAAAGCAGACTAGAAGGACAAAAGCCAAAGGCTGCCAAAGTTGCTGCACCAGAAAAAGAAGTAAAACCAAAAGAACAAAAAGAGGCTAGCAAGGAAAAACCAAAGGAAGTAAAATCTGTTGATAAAAAAACTAGTAAACCTAAAACTGAAAAAAAGGGGACGACTAAGTAATGGTTAGCATTGCAGGTAGTAAAAAACTAAAAAGACAAATGGCTCCACTCTTCTGGGGAATTACCAGAAAAGACAAGAGATTTGTTGTTACAGTAAGACCAGGTGGTCACAAAAAACATGTATCAATACCAACTGCAGTATTTATCCGTGATACGCTAAAACTTGCTACTTCACTAAGAGAAGCAAAATCTGTAATCTATGGAGGCAAAGTCAAAGTAGATGGTGTTGTTAGAAATTCACTTCATCATGGAATAGGCTTGATGGATGTTGTCGAACTAGATGGCGTATCTGATGTATACAGACTAGTTCCAAAAGATTTGACTGTCTTAAAACCAATCAAGATAAACTCTTCTGAGAAATCAAAGAAATTACTCAAAGTCACAAGAAAGGTAACAATAAAAGACAAAAAAACCCAACTTGGATTCCACGATGGCAGAACACTTGTCTCTGACACAAAGGTAAACGTGGGAGATACATGTGTAATTGAGGTTCCAGGAACAAAGATTTTAGATATTATACCACTTGAAAAAGGAGTCCAGGTCATGATTACAAGCGGAGTAAACGCAGGACGTATGGGCAAACTCACAGAACTCAAACCAGGAACATTCATCTTGCCAAAAAGGGCAGATGTTGACTTGGGAGATAGACAAATCGAAATTCCAGCAGAACTAGTAATGGCAGTAGGAAAAGACAAACCTGTTATTCAAATCCAGTGATAGATATGGCACAACAAACAGAATCCTCAATGAAGAAAATTTCAGTTGCAAAGGTAGTTTTGAACATGGGCGTCGGCAAGTCAGGCGAACCAATTGAAAAAGCAAAACGTGCACTAAAACACATTTCAGGTCAACAACCATCTCCAAGATATGCAAAGGCAACCCAACGTGACTGGGGAGTACACAAGGGTGAACCAATAGGCGTTGCAGTTACAGTAAGAAACGAGCAAGCAATTGCATTGATAAAAAGATTATTTGCAGCAAAGGGAAATCAGATGAAGGGCTCTTCATTTGACAACTTTGGAAATCTTTCATTTGGTATCAAAGAACACATCGATATTCCTGGTGTAAAATATGATCCACAAGATGGAATCTTGGGTCTTGATATTGCAATTTCACTTACAAGACCAGGTTTTAGTATTAGAGTAAGAAGCAAACACAAGGCTAGCATTGGACGCGGTCACATTATCACTTCTGAAGAAGCAAAAGCATTTCTAACCCATGAGTTTGGAATCCAGGTAGTATAAAATGAAAAATCGTGATTACAAAGTAACTGGAAGAACTGTCCATAAATTTGGAAAAGGCTCCAGATGGTGTAAAAGATGTGGCGACTATAATGCAGTAATTCAAAAATATGATTTAGATCTTTGCAGACGATGTTTCAGAGAAGTAGCAGACTCGCTAGGGTTTAGGAAGTTCAAGTGAGATAACCATGCCAGCAACTAATATTCTAGCAAACATGTTTGTGACATTGTATAACACTGAAGCAAGAAGAAAAGGCGACTGTGTTGTATTGCCTACATCAAAACTTGCAACAGACGTACTCAAGACACTTCAGACTCATAATTACATTGGAGAATTTGAGCACGTAGATGACAAGAAGGGCGGTAAATTCAAGATTCAACTACTTGCAAAAATTACAAAATGTGGTGCAATCACACCTAGATTCAAGGTAAAAAAAGACGGTTATGCAAAATGGGAGCAACAATATCTGCCATCATACTCACGTGGTATGTTGATTGTAACTACAAACAAGGGAGTAATGTCTCATCACGAGGCAATAAAGAGCGGCTTGGGAGGGCTATTGATAGGATTTGTCTACTAAAACAGTTGAGATACACGAAGTAACAATACCAGTTCCAGATGCAGTAAAAGCATCTGTTAGCCACAAGATACTTCACATACAAGGCCCACTTGGAAAAACAAGAAAGTCATTCAAGAAAATACCAGTAGAGCTTCAAGTTGAAGGAAAGAATGTTTTGCTAAAATCAGTTGGAATCCGTAAAAGAGATTATTCCATATTCAAGACTGCAGAATCTATAATCAATACATTGATCAAGGGTGTCCAGACTGGCTATACTTTTAAAATGAAAATCGTATATGCACACTTTCCAATCACTGTAAAGGTAAAAGATGGATACATTCACGTAGAAAACTTTCAAGGTGAACGTGCAGCACGAGTCTCAAAAATATTTGGAGATACCAAAGTAGTTCCAAAAGGTGATGATGTAATAATCACAGGACCAGTATTGACTGATGTATCCCAGACTGCAGGTAGCCTACAGCAAAACACCAAAGTCAAAAACAAAGACCACCGAGTCTTTCTTGATGGTCTTTACCTTTTTGAGAAACTTGACAAGATCGAAAAATAGATTCAGCAAGGAATAAATCCG
>JAJPEA010000034.1 GCA_023252335.1 Nitrosotalea sp. | reverse complement strand
TGCTATCTTAGGTGTAGCACCAGCATTTGGACAGACAGCAAATGAAATTGATATGACAAAAGGTGCAGGCTCTTCCGCAACAGCGGATTGTGTCGCTGCAAAGAATTGCTTCTCTCCAAATCCTTTGACTGTTGCACCTGGAACAACAGTAACTTGGAAAAATACTGACACCGTAAGTCACTACGTGACAAGCGGTCAACCATCAGATAATACAACTGGAACTGTGTTTGACAGCGGTAATTTGATCAAACCAGGCGGTACATACCAATTTACTTTTGCAAATGCAGGCACATACAATTACTTTTGCACTGTCCATCCTTGGATGGTAGGTCAAGTGATTGTAACAGCAGCTAGCACCACAAGTACTCCACCTGCAAACACTACAGCATCAGATAATGCAACTGTACCAGAATTCGGTCCAGTAGCATCAATAGTTCTTGCAATTGCTGTAATGAGCATGGTCGTATTTGCTGCAAAGACTAGAGGAATTCCAAAACTCTAAACTTAACTCTAACTTTCTTTTTTATTATTTTTCTTTTTAGGAACCTAGTTCTGGCTTGACTGTAGATAATGATATAGCATGATCATCTATCAAGACACCGACTCCAACTGAGACATCTTTTATCCTGATCACAATTTTTGCCAAGTCGTCGTCAGAAAGAGTATATTGTTTTGCAAGAACATCTTTTACTTTCTTTTCAGTATCTGATATCTGATTTAGACCAGATGGAATTGACATATCGAGGGTTTTTTGCATCATGTTGACTGGAATCTTTCCACTACCATCTTGTATTATGTAAAATGAAATTTTGTCCACAATTACTTCATGAGGAAGAGTATCCAAAGCATTTGCAGTATAAAATGCCTGAACATCTAACACATTGATATCGTTTGATGATGGATTTGTCATTGTTATTCCTCCACCAAGTGTTGAATCTAGTGGAACGTTGATAATAGTAAATCCCTCAATGAAATTTTCATTATTGTTTCCAAGTGCTGTCCTAATGTCTTGACAAGTTATACTTTTTGATGTTTCAGAATCCATCTTCAACAAAATAGCATTTGAACTTGGACCATTGTTAGGCACGGAATTCCAAAGAACTTGAATCTGGAATTTTTGCTTATTAAATAAACTAATGTCTGTATCATAATGACCAGGCCTTAATGGCCCCTCTCCTGCAAATATTGATCCACACTCAAACTTGGTTGTATAGGTAACACTTCTTGTAGAGGTTGAAGATGCTGTGGCATTATTGATTGGAAAATCAGTAAACGTAGCTACACCTGATGAATTATTCACTTGAATTGTTTTTTGAATTTGGTCAACACTATATCCTGATGTAGTATCTATCTGGATTATGTTGTAATCTCCATTTTTTATTCCTGACAAAACAATTACACCATCTTTATCCTTCTCAGTGTCATCTTGAGAATTATCTTTGATTGTATAATTTCCTGTACCAGTAAATGGATTTGGTGATATTACAAATTGACCTTCGCCAATTAGCTTGTTATCACTTGAGAGCGAAATTATTGTAAGTGACGAACTCTGTGCAAACACTGCATTTCCTGAATGATATATCCCTGAGCTTGATACAAAATATAAAACCAGTATTGTGGCCAATATTGCAAAAACAGATGATATTTTTGCTAGTCTTTTCATTTTATAATTTTGTTTTATCTCGTTAATAATTTTATGTTAAACACATGATGCCCAAGAATTAAATAGCTTGTAGGTCTTTTTTTAATTGATGCAGCTTTATGTCAAGAGCATACTATCGCTTGTTCTTGGCTTGATAGTTTTATCATCTTCAGTTCCATTTATTCCTCAAAAAGCATATGGAGACGGTTTTACTCAAGAAAATGTACAGGCAAACATTGGAAACAGAGTCATTACACTTTTCATCAAAGTCAATCCTCCAATTATAACCTCTGATAATTCAGGTGACAAGTATATACAGTTTAGATTCTTTGATGCAAATACCAATACTACGATAAACAATGTCTCATTTTTTATCAATGCAACAAAGGGAGACAAAATATTGATGAATGATTTGTTTTACACTCATACAGGATATCTTACAATCAAGTTAGAACCTGGTGGTGAGCCGGGTCACTGGACAGTACAAGGTGATCGTGATCCAGTATTGGGTGGATGGACATCAGAAACTGATGAAATCAATGTTATAGGACCAATACTGACAGAAGGTGGACTGTATCACTTTCATATGGAAATTCTAGCCCTTGATTATGCTAACACACTTGTTGATCCGTCCAATCCACCAAAGTTTGATTCTTATCTCAGTGTTGGAGATGTATCCACACAAAATGTCACGTACCAAAATAATTCGTATAATACTACACTAATTTCATACTATGATAAAACATCGAATTTTAATTTTGATCAATCAACCAAACAATTTTCTTGGAATATGCCATTTGACTGGGATGTAAATAGATTCCAAGACAGACCCATCTTCATACATGAAGAACTGAGAGTTCCAAAGTCACTTACTGCTTTCTCTAATACTCCTACATATGCTGCAAGTGCTGAAGGATTTGGTCTTACTGGAAGTAGAATAATTGTTGATCCATATTCGCTTGGAGATTACATGATAGTTCATCTATTCCTTAACAAATTTGATTTGCTAAACATGTCAAAGACTATCCCAAGTGGAACTAGTGGCATAGAATTTAAAGTGGCACCAGAAACGCCAAACGTAAAATCATCTGCTTCAATGTTGACAGACTTTGGTGGCTGGCACATAAAGCTTGGCTGGAATCCTACTAGCCTATCAGCAAACTCACAAAATAACTTGAATATTAGTTTCTATGATTCATTTACAGAACAAAAAGTAGCAGGCGATGTGGATTATGACATACAATTACTTGACAAAAATCAAAATGTACTATGGTCAAAGAATGACGCTGTTGCACAGAGTGGATCTGGTACTCAAACAGTAAACTTGCCTGGTAACGGCATATATGGCATAACCATACATGTAAAATCAATAGTTACCAACGGTATTCCTGATATGACAAGAATTGGAATGGCCAGAGGAAATGTTGTGATACCTTCTACCGTGACAAACGATGATTCACTGACCCAGTCTACCAATCAATCTGTCACTCCACCAACTCAAACTGGAAATGGAATTGTAATACTTCCGTGGATAAAAAATAATGCAAAATTATGGTCAAGTGGTCAGATCGATGACCAAACTTTTGTATCTGGAATTCAGTATCTCATCAAGCAAGGAATAATTCAACTTCCACCAACCACTGCAGGCAAGCCAACTTCTGGTATTGCTGTACCCCCATGGGTCAAAAATAATGCTGGATTATGGTCAAGTGGTCAGATCGATGACCAAACTTTTGTATCTGGAATCCAATACCTAATCAAAATTGGAATAATTCTAGTCTAATTCACAAAATGCTCTTATAGAAACTAAAATGAATTTATCAACACATGTTACCTATTAGAGATGAAAATCCAAAACCTGTAGGATACAGACCTTACATAACTTATTCATTAATTGCAATCAACATCATCGTCTTTTTTTGGGAAATAGCTGTTACTCATCAGATTTGGGAATTTACAAATCAACGGGCGGAAAATATGTTGTTGACTTATGGTACGATTCCCAATAATATTGTAAACGGGTTGGCAGATCACAATTACAGTGTATTTTCTTCTATTTTCAGTTCCATGTTTTTACATGCGGGTATAATGCACATTGGAGGTAACATGTTATTTCTCTGGATATTTGGAGACAACATTGAGTACAAGTTTGGACGGGGAAAATTTTTGGCACTTTATCTTTTTTGGGGTGTTGCAGCTGATTTTCTCTATATATTTTCAAATCCTTCCAGCCAAATACCTGCATTAGGAGCCTCTGGTGCAATCTCTGGTGTACTTGGTGCATATCTTATCTTATTTCCAAATGCAAAAGTAGTTACACTAATGTTTCTTGGATTTTTCACTCGACTCATTAAAATCTCAGCCAAATGGTGGCTATTATTTTGGTTCCTTTTCCAAAATGTCTTGCCAGCATTTATTGGATCAAGTAATTCAGGTGTAGCCTTTTTTGCTCATATCGGTGGATTTCTAGTGGGATTGTTTGTTGGATATGTTTACAAAAAGACTCATGGCTCAGAATTTACATATGGTACAAGATATGGATGGAAAGGTGGCAGTACCAAGTGGGGAACTTGAATCTGCAAATGCGCTATGAGTGTAATTTACGATAAAATATTTACAATAACTTTGATAATTACCAAAGAATAAATTTCGTATATCTCTCGGTGAAACATGCCTCTCATAACAATTTCAATGTATCCGGGCAGAAACGAAAAACAAAAAGAGGAATTTGCCAAAGCCATCACCAAATCGGCAGTTGAGATTCTCAAGACAAAAGAAAGTCATGTAATTGTGGTCTTCGAGGAGAATCCAAAAGAAAATTGGTATATGGCAGGAAATCCTCTCTAAACACATTTTTATTTTATAATAATTCAGAAAACTTGTGACAAAAATTGCTGTAGTTCAAATGCGCGCTGAAATAGACAAAAAAAATAATCTAACAAAAATTCTAAAATACATATCACAAGCAGCACGCAAGGGTTCAACGCTTTGTGCTTTTCCCGAATTCATGATGTGTTATACACCATCATCTCAATCTCCTGCTGATCTTGCAACAATTGCTGAGAAAATAGATGGTGAATTTGTTTCATCTATATCTGAAGAAGCAAAAAGAAATTCTATACAAGTCATTGGTACTTTGTATGAAAAAAGCCCAAAACCAAACAGAGTATATGACACATCTTTTTTCATAGGGAAAACTGGTAAAGTCGTATCAACATACAGAAAAATTCATCTTTATGATGCACTTGGATTCAAAGAATCTGCGAAACTTTATCCTGGTTCATCAATCACAAAACCTGTAAAAACTAGTGCTGGAAAAATGGGAATGATGATTTGCTACGATCTTCGATTTCCTGAAATGTCTAGAATGTTAGCTTCATCAGGTTCTGAAATTCTTGTAGTTCCATCTGCATGGGTACAAGGAAAAATGAAAGAAGAGCACTGGATTACAATAAACAAAACAAGGGCTATTGAGAATGGTTGTTATGTAATTTCTCCAGATCAAGTTGGAAACATCTACTGTGGGAGAAGTATAGTAGTTGATCCCTATGGGAAAATACTTCTTGATATGAAGAAAAAAGAAGGAATTGGAATCGTTGATATCTCGCTTGATGAAGTCAAACAAGTAAGACAAAAACTTCCGCTTTTACAAAATAGACGTACTGACATTTACACCAATCTCAAGATCTAATTCTACTTGCGCATCGTATGTTGGAACATTGTCGTGCCCACTTTTGTTTCCTGGAATATCTTTGTAAAATAATTGGCCACAAACAAATCTTGCAAGAAATTCTTGTTGCACAAATCATACCTCTCTGTATTAGCGGTGATGATGCTTTACATCCATTATAGTAATTTGAGCATCCGATGAATCGTTTCTTTGTCTGACGAGATCTTATTATGAGAAGTTTTCCTATGTGGCAATCCGGACATTCTACAAGACCATTAACAGGTGTATTTGTACCTAATATGACATATTTTCTCTTTTTCTCAGACCATGAAAGATATCCATTCTTGTCATAGTATTGTCTTATCTCACTTTGGATCTTGCCAATTTTTTTCTCTGTTATCTTTACAGAATTTCTAGGATTTACTCGTTTTTTGACTATTGATATCTGAGTAATTTGGTCTTTCAATGATGATGTCATATTGTTTACTGGATTAAAGAAACTACTGAAGAATTTTTATATGGAATCTAGTCAGCGAGATTTGTGGAAAAAGTCTGTCTTATTGGTGCTGGCAGTACAAAATATGGTAAATTAGAAGACAGTATTACTGATATCGCTCTTCAGGCATCAGTTGATGCTATAGAAAGTGCCGGAATAGGTTCAAAAGAAATTCAAGCAGGATACATTTCTAACGTATTTGGCATTGCAGACAAACAGGTTCACCTAGGCCCGGTCATAATGAGTAATCTTGGTATTCCAGAAGTTCCTTCACTTTCAATCGAATCTGCATGTGGAAGTGGTTCTGTTTCATTTAGAGAAGCATATGCAAATGTTGCTGCAGGATTTTATGATGTGGTATTAGCAACAGGGGTAGAAAAAGTAACTCATACAGGTACTGAATGGACTACAACTTATTTTTCATATTGTTCCGATTTCTTTTACGAGGGAGGAGCTGGTGCTTCGTTTCCAGGATTATTTGCATCCATGGCAAGAGCATATCTTGCAGAATACAAAGCTACAGAAGAAGATCTTGCAATGGTCGCAGTAAAGAATCATGACAATGGTGTTCTCAATCCAAAAGCACATCTCAGAAAAAAAATAACAATAGATGATGTAATGAAGTCAGCAGTAGTTGCAAGTCCATTAAAATTGTATGACTGTTGTCCATTTTCAGATGGTGCAAGCGCTGTTATAATATGCAGTGAAAAATTTGCAAAGGCACATACTAAAAATTATGTTGAAGTTATTGGATCAGGTAGGGGTGGATCACCTGCCGCACTCCAGGGAAGAGATCATATCACTACAATACCAAGTACCAGAATTGCAGCACAAGCTGCATACAAGATGGCAGGTATAACAGCAAAAGATGTTGATTTTGCAGAAGTTCATGATTGTTTTACAATTGCAGAACTAGTTGACACTGAAGACTTGGGATTCTTTGAGCAAGGAAAAGCTGTACAAGCCGTTAGAGAGGGAAGAACCAAACTTAATGGAGACATATCCATCAATCCATCTGGTGGTTTAAAATCAAAGGGTCATCCAATAGGTGCAACTGGAATAGGTCAGGTAGCAGAAGTTTTTGATCAATTAACTGGAAAAGCAGGAGAGAGAACAGTAAAAGACGCTAAAATCGGATTAACACATAACTTTGGTGCAACAGGTGCAAGTTGTGCCGTACATATATTCAAAAGTGTGTAAATTGCTCACCAAAGAAGAATTCGTTAGCAATGCCAAATTAGGTAAAGTCTTGACTAGAAAATGTACAAAATGTGGACACCATCATCTTGTCACTACGTATTTCTGCCAAAATTGTGGGAATAAAGGATTTGAGAATGCCATAATTGATGGCAAAGGTACTATTGTTACTTATACGATAATTACTGTGCCTCCAGATGGATACGAAGAATATGTTCCATATGCGTGGGTAGTTATGAAGTTAAACGATTCTGAGTTAAGAATCTCTGGTTTTATGGCAGGCATCAAATCTCCGGCAGATCTTCCTCTTGGAACCGGAGCAAGAATTACAGGTTATGATCAACGTGGAATCATAATTGAAAAACAGTAAATCAAATTTAGTGAACAGATTAAAAAAATTCAAAAAATCTCTTTTATAATATTCGCGTTGACATTAATTCGAAATGTCTGTTGATGTTGTTTGTGGAAAATGTGGAGCTAAAATTGCCAATATGCGTATGTTAAAATCAATAAAAGATGTAATGCGTCCATATAACAGCAAATGTCCATCCTGTGGACAGACACTGTCTCCATCCGAATTCAGCGTGGATGTACAAAAAAACTGATCTAAAAAGCTTTACTTAAGATCAATTTAGTCAAAAATCTTAATTACCGATGCACTCTAGACAATTCTATGGAACTAAGCGAAGACTTTGGAGATCCTAAACGTGGTGGAATATTACAATCTGCATCAAAACGTGTAAGAATGATCTTCTCTGTTATGGCAAGTCCAAACAGAATTGATATTTTACGTATACTAAACTCAAAGGGACCGCTTACTTATTCCGAACTAAAGTCTCTTGCAGGCTTCAAATCCAAAAAGGAAAGTGGCAAGTTTGCATATCACTTGAGAAAATTATTGCGACAGTCTCTTGTAGCCTTGAACAAGTCTGAAAGACGATATACTATCACCAACTTGGGAAAACTAGTTCTAAGTCTTGCAAGACAGATAGAAGAACGTTCTATTATTGAAAGCGGAAAGATGTATGTTAGAACCTCACATGAATCTATTGAAGAATTCAATTCTCATAAGATCATTCAATCACTGGTTAGAGAGGGTAGTCTTCCACTTGAGCTTGCTCAAAAAATAACTGAGGAAGTAGAAAATAGAATATACAAATTCCAAACGTCTTATCTGACATCTTCACTCATACGTGAGATGGTCAACTCTGTCCTCTTGGAACAAGGCCATGAGGATTATAGACACAAACTGGCAAGATTTGGTTTACCTGGTTATGATATTCATGAGATGCTAACTAACGTAGATGGCATTCATAATGGAGTTGAAGGTTTGCTATTTAAAACAGGACAAAATGTATTTGGCGAATATCTTGTTTTAAATACTCTGCCTAAGGATGTAGCTGATTCTCATCTCTCAGGAGACCTTCATATTACAAATGCTGGATTATGGTCACTTCTTCCAGATACGATATTTGTGAATATCAAGGAACTCATTGAAGAGGGAGTTGACTTGAGAGGGAAATTCTTGGGCGTAACACGAACATCATCACCTGGTTCATTAGACGATCTTTTCACTTCTTTATCTCTACTCACATGTCTTCTCATAAAAGAAGCCTCACAAGAAGTAGTTATGGATGGATTGGTTGCTATGTTGCAAAAATATTCCAAGAATTTGCCCGAAGTTGAAGAAAAACTTGCAAGCTGCTTTTCAAAAATATCAACAGGGCCCAAATATGGAAAGAATGGGACACTTGCTTCATTTAGAATTTCCATTGGAACAGAACCAAAGGTGATTGGAACCATTCTCCAAGCCTACAAAAAATATGTAAAGTCAACACCGCTTCCTTCTATAGGATTAGTTATTGATTATGAAAAAGCCAAGATAAGTGACTATTCAGAAGCTTTGGCAGATATAATTACTCTAGGAGGACATGTTATGTTTGCTAAAGGATTGGTATCTAACAAAGGATTAGCACGGGAAGATACAAAGAATGTTGGAACAACTTCTATCAATCTAGAGTCTTTATCAATTAATATGCCAAGACTTGCCTTTGAATCTAACAAAGATGAAACCTATTTCCGAGCAAGACTTGCATTGCTGATGAAACCAGCACTAGCAGCCATGTCTCTGAGAAAGAAGGAGATATCTGATCTAACAAGACGTGGTCTTAATCCAATCCTTGCAAACAATACGCAATATATGCAAAAGGGATCAGTTACTCTAGTTGTTAATTTGATAGGACTCAAGGAAGCAGTTTATGGTATTCTAGGATATGAAAATAACAAGGCTGGACACGAAATATTAGCCAAAGTGATAAACACCGCTATGGAGGTAGCCACAAAGAAAGGAAAAGAGATGGGCGACAATGTTATTGTGACCATGACTGAGAGTGATGCAGCAAGTAGATTCTCATCACTTGATGGCGAAAAATATGGTAAAATGTCAATTAATCATCATGTCATGGGCGAATCATACTCAGAAGGAGTTATTCTTGATGCCTCTGAGATGGCAGAGATGAATCCCAAGAATGAAAAGATCGTAGAATCAAATTACTTCTCAAAAATACTCAACGGTGGTCTCTTGATCCAATTAAAGATCCCAGATACAATGGATTCTTCAGGAATAAAAAAAGCAATAGAAAAAGCAGGCGATCTATTAGGATCTTTCAGACCTATCAAAAAAGTGCCTATATGTAGTAATTGTGGACTCAAAGAGGAAAAGATCGCTGAAAAGTGTTCAGTGTGCAAGTCTCCTTACATACTAGCGTAATTTCCACTATAGAAAATACTAACAGTTTAACGAACAAAAATTTGAATTAATCTAGGATTTAATGTGAAAATTTATTTTGCCTTGAGGTGATCTAATACTATGGAGATAGTAACGGTGTCAATAAAATTGATCCAAATTTTAGCTTTGGAAAATTATTTTTTGCCGCAGTGTTTAATTAACTCCCATTTTATAGGGTTGAGGGGAGTAATTTGACAGATTTTTCACAAATAGAAAATTCGATCATTCAAGTAAAGAAGCGCGATGGTCGAGTATCAGATTTCCAAAGAGATAAAATTTCAAACGCAATATACAAAGCACTTGTTGCTTGCGGAAGATCGGATCATGGACTGGCAGACAAGCTAGCAAATCACGTTCTTTCAAAACTTGTGACTAGAGGATTTTCTGGTTCAGAGGCACCAAGTGTAGAAGATGTTCAAGACATGGTAGAGTCTACTCTGATTGAGGAAGGACTTGGCGAGATCGCAAAGGCATACATCCTATACAGACACGAACGACGAAGAGTTAGAGAAGAAAAGATGAAAGTTCTTGAATCCAAATCTCTTGATGGAGTTGCAAAGAGATTTGATCTTAATTGCTTGCGAGTTCTAGCATCTAGATATTTGCTCAGAAATAACAAGGGTCAGATAACTGAAAGCCCAGGTGAGATGTTTGAAAGAGTTGCTATTCTGGTAGGTATTGCTGATATAATTAGAGATCCATCGGTATTTCAAATTGAAGGCGGAAATACACAAAACACTGAGGAAGCAGCAAGATATCTAGACAAACTTGATGACTTTAACTACAAATTCAAGATTGGAAAATACTATCTTAACAAATATCATTTTAGATCCTTGATAAATCACTATATTGACTTGGCAAAACATGGTCAGATGAAAGTCAGCTTTAGAGAATTATTGACCATGTTGGCTGCAAACAAGTTTGAACAATACACTGAACGAATCAAAGAATCTGCCGATCTAATGATTGCACAAGACTTTTTGCCTAATTCACCAACCATGATGAATGCTGGTGCACGATTAGGCCAACTTTCTGCATGTTTTGTTCTTGCAATGGAAGATGACATGGAAAAGATAATGAAATCATCATCTGATGCCGCATTGATATTCAAATCTGGAGGTGGAGTTGGTATCAACTATTCAGATTTGAGACAAGAGGGAGATATGGTAGCATCAACATCTGGAGTAGCCTCAGGCCCTGTCTCATTCATGAATATCATTAACACTGTTACTGAAGTAGTCAAACAAGGCGGTAAACGAAGAGGTGCAAACATGGGAATCATAGAAGCATGGCATCCAGATATTGAAAAGTTCATCACTGCAAAAACAAAACCAGGTGTTCTTGAAAACTTTAACGTAAGTGTAGGAGTTTGGGAAGACTTTTGGGAAGCACTTGTTAATTCATCTGATGGAAAATTCACTCTTCGAAGTCCACGCGAAAGAGATCCTGTACGAGAAATAAATGCACATCATTTGATTGACTTGATTGCACTCTCTGCATGGAAGAGTGGTGAACCAGGGCTAATCTTTTTCGATATCATAAACAAATACAATGTCTTTGCAAAAGCAAGAGGTCAACCAATACGAGCAACAAATCCATGTGGAGAACAAAGTCTTTATCCATACGAATCATGCAATCTCGGTTCAATCAATCTCTCTAACTATGTCAAAAGAAAAGCTGATGGTCAATACGAATTTGACTGGCAGAGATATGAAGAAACCATAAGAAAGACAACAAGATTCCTTGACAATGTTATAGATGTTAATACATATCCAATTCCTGAAATTGACAAGGCATCAAAAGATTCCAGAAGAATCGGACTTGGAGTAATGGGTGTTGCAGATCTCTTATTCAAATTACGAATTCCATACAACTCACAAGAAGGATATGAATTCCAAGAAAAACTTGCTGAAGCATTAACATACTATTCTATGGAAGAAAGTATTGCACTAGCAAAGACACGAGGGCCATTCCCACTATGCTCAAAAACTGAATACCCAGAGGGTAAAATTCCTGTTGCTGGATACTATGAGAAACCAAAGAGTGCTCGTACTTATGATTGGGATGCTTTGATTGCCAAGATTCAGAAACATGGCATTAGAAATGTTCTAACAACAACTGTTGCACCTACTGGTACACTATCAATGATATCTGACTGTTCAAACGGAATGGAACCAATGTTTGCCCTAGTCTTTGAAAAGAGAGTAACAGTGGGTAGATTCTTCTATACCAACAAGATCTTTGAAGCAGTACTAAAAGAACATGGGTTATACAATGATCAAATTCTCGAAAAAATTGCAAACAATTATGGCTCTGTAAAGGGAATCGCTGAAATTCCTGAATGGATGCAGAAGATATTTGTCACAGCAATGGATATTCACTGGGCAGATCATTTAATGGCTCAAGGAGTATGGCAGAGATGGATAGGTAATGCTATTGCAAAGACAATCAATATGCCAAATGATGTATCATCTGATGATGTAAAAGCAGCATATCTACTAGCACATGATCTTGGTCTGAAAGGAATCACTGTATTCCGAGACGGTTCAAGACATGAACAAGTGTTACACATGACAGGAAATAATGTTCAAAAGAACTTCCAAGTAACACCCAGCTCTTATGTCACAGACTATATCTCAAAGAATGTCACAAATCCATATCTAAAAACTGAGATAGAAAGAGCACTTCAAATAAAAATTCCAGAAAATGTGCAATCTACTCCAGCACCAGCACTTACTCAAGAACAAATGGAAGAAAGACTGTGTCCTACATGTAAAAACAACTTGGTATTTGCAGAAGGATGCAGTGTATGCATAGAATGCGGATATAGTGGCTGTACCTCTGGTTAGATTTTCTCAAATCAAAACTCTTTTAGTATCTTCAATTCTTGAAAGTGTTATTGAATAAGAAAATCATTGGTGTTGCTATTGGAGCAGTAGTTGCAATAGCAATTGCAGTGACTTTCTTTGTATTGTTGCCTCAATTACAAACTGGCCCTCCATCTATAATTCCACCAGTAAATTCTCCACATAATCCAAAACTTGGTCTTGTTATCATGCCACCTACCCAAAAACCAACTCTTGCAGAAATTAGGGGTGCATATGCTCAAGCAGCATCAACAGGAATAGGAAGAAGTAACGTCTATCTCTCGTGGCCTATCATGGAACCTAGTCAGGGGACCTATAATTGGGGCTATTCTGATATTTTGATGGGATTAAATCGTGAACAAGGCCTTAATGTCACACTTTACTTTTCAGTAATCAATAACCAACTTTTAGGACCATTTCCAAGTTGGATGGGAAAACCACAGCTTGATCAAAAACTCCAAGATCAAACAGTAACAACTCTTGACGCTATACTTTCACGATATTACATAGTAGATTACGTGATAATTGGAGGAAATATTGACAGCTATTTTAGAGATCATCCAAGTGAAATTCCACAATATGTAGATTTCTTCAATGGTGTATATGCTAAATTAAAAATCAAGCATCCTACTGTAAAATTCGGAAATTGGTTTTCGCTAAATGATGTAGTAAATCATGCTGAAGGTGATATTGTAGGGAAACTAAACCAAGGAGATTTTGTAGCATATTCATATGCACCGGTAGACTTGCTATATTATCAAAGTAATAGCACAGACAATGAGGGTGCTAATTTGCAAAAGATGATTGATTTTGCAAAGGGCAAGAAAATAGCATTGATGGAGGTTGGTTGGAGTACTGACAAGTCAATCAATGGAACTGAAGACGATCAACAAAAATTTGTAAAAATTGTGTATGACTTTTACAAGAAAAATCAATCTGATTTTGAGTTTCTCACTTGGTATAGACAATATGATAGACCTGTTGATACTTGTTACAATTCATTAAACCAGGATGTTAATTCCATATTTGCTAATAATGAAGTCTTGAATAATACTGCTGCATACTTGTGTGGCAGTGGTCTGTTTGATGTAAATAAAAACCCAAAACCTGCTTGGGATGAACTCAAACAACAAATTCAATCTATTCCCAACTCTTAATTACAGAATTACAATTTTCTTTCTTAGTGAAATATGTCCCGGTTTTTAGTGTATTATTATTAATTGTAAATATTGTTCCTGCATATGCATTATACGAACCTCCTACAAGCCAAGAGAAGACCAATTTTGATCAATTACTTGCTCAATTTGAGACAGTTGACGCACCAAAAAAAGATGTATCTGATGTAATCGAAACATTTCAAAAACCCATGGTAAATACTTTTTTTTGTAATTTACATGATACCAATAATCAAATTACAACAACTATCAACACTAAATTAGCAAAATTTGATAAAAATACTATTAATCAAGATCTAGTTACTAGTGGTTCCTATACGTGGCATTGTTCTAAAACTATGCAAAATGGAAAAATTTCTTTAGATTGTAATAATGAACTTCGGATCAATCCAGAAATAATATCTAATGATACCCAAATAGACCCACAATTACACAATATTGAAAATTTGGTCGTATTGTATCATGAATTACTCCATGGTCAACTTATGATTGACGCAATAAAGAGCTCCCCATTGTGGCAACAAGAAACTTGTAATCTGCAATCTGGAGAAAATATCGATTATTCCTTTGCTGATCCTGATCATAAAATAATAAATTATCTACAAACACAATTTGCGTCTGCTCTTGTTGATAAAGCTGGAGGAAAAATGATCACAAAAGAAATTTCTTCTGGCGAAACAAATAATGGAACATTTACTATCAAAGTCTTTAGTTTTACTGACTATCCGACATTTGAAAATAGCTCAAAAATTACTTTTAGAACAAATAATATATCTGAAAATTCGTTCTTTCAAGTAAAAAATGATGTATTCCTCAGTGGACACTTGAAAGATGAGACAAAGCCCGGAATTGCATGGTTCTATCTTTTTAACAATGAAAGAACACAGAATATGACAAATGAACCCATACCTGCCTGGATAAAGCAAGTTGCAGGCAAGTGGTCAAATGGAAACGTACAAGATGAGTATTTTTATGCTGCAATTGATTATCTGATGGAACACAACATAATCAGTTCAAATAATGAGAAAACAACAATTTCCACGATGCCTCATTGGCTACAAAAAAGTGCTTATTTGTGGTTCGCAGGTGAAATTGACGATAGTACATTTGTTAGTTCTATTCAATATATGATCTCATCAGGGATAATTCATTGAATAAATATTAGATGCGGTCGCCGGGATTTGAACCCGGGTAACGGGCTTGGAAGGCCAGTGTACT
>JAJPEA010000033.1 GCA_023252335.1 Nitrosotalea sp. | reverse complement strand
AGTGATGGTAGGCAAAGTTTTTCTTAGCCCGTACTCATAGTCCGGATGGTTTGGTTGCAACAAAAATTGTTGTGTATGGCTTGAGCACAGAGGGATACTCGATTGCTTGCCAAATGGCAATAAAAGGAGCTGATGTTTTCATTGTTGATGAATCTGCTCATATGGCAATTTCTCTCAAGGCAGAGATTGCAAAGACATATCCTAATGTTACATCATTAAAAGAGGACGAACCACTTTTGGGCGTTGAACCAATCGATGTTGCAATATCTCATGCTGAGTATCTTTTCTTTGCTCCGCGAATAAGAAAGACTGGACAAGAAGCAAAGATGGAAATTCATTCAAAATTTAAAGATGCAACATCATCAATAAAAAAAGGCGGTTCAGTAATTTACAACCTTCCAACTGGTATAGGAGGAAATAATGAAACCATTTCTCTACTTGAACATGTTTCAGGTCTTGAGATGGGAAAAAGTATATCGTATTTTTATTATCCTCTTTCAAAAAATATCACTCCTGAAATTATTGGTTCATTTAATGCAAAAGATGATGACAAGCTTGCTAAACTGTTAGAATCTGACAAAAAAGGAAAAAAGTTTGTATCCATATCTTCTGCTGAAATTTTACATGCAATCAAAATTCTTACTCAATTTGCAAGTCTGTCAAGTGTTCTAGAAGTTTCCAAGTTTGCACAGGACTCGCAGACAAGAAATGATCTTGTTCTAACTGAATATAATGATCTATTCCTTGATGATATGACAAACGGACTATATGATTTAAGATCACTTGGTACATCTGTAGAAGGTGCAGGTACTATGATGTATCTGGTAAATGGAAGTATAAAGGGGATTGAAGGTTATGTTAAGAGACTAATTGACGAAATTCGCTCTACGTTAAAGAAAAATGAACTAAAAGCAAGCCGAACCAAAGTGGTTTTAGTATGGACCCAGGATTCCTACGAGATGAGGGGAGATAAAGTGGATATGCTAAATTCTCTTGTTACAAAACTGCGTGATTACATAGGTGATGTAGAGATACATCAAGGACAAGAATTGGATATCTTCCATAGTGATAAAACCACAATCATAGTGGCATGTTCAAAATTTGATTATGACAAGATCACTAAGAATGGAAAAGATTCTGATGTTATAGTAATTAAAACAAATCCTCTTTGTGAGATATTATAATAAGGGCATGTTCTAAAAAATAATGTAATAGAATTGTCTGACGCAGCTGATGTATCTCAAAATGATTTAGAAGAAACCTCTGAACATTATAACGACAAAGACGAAATGGGGTCCTTACAAGAACTTGAAACAATGAAAATTCAACTTGAACAAGAAAAAGATAAAGTCTCTTCTTATGAAAAAAAAATTCAATATCTGCTTGCAGATTTTGAAAATCTTAAGAAAAGATCAGAAATTGATATTCAAAATCGTGTAAACTCTATCACTGATAGCGTTGTTCTCAAATTTCTTGGAATATATGACGATTTTGTTAGAGCAAAAGATGTTCTATCTAAACAAGATGTAAATACTCAAGGTCTGGATGCTATTTTAAAAAATATGGATGTATTTCTAGCCGAATTTGGAGTAAAACCCATAGAAGCAGTAGGTGAGATCTTTGATCCTAAATTACATGAAGCTATATCTGTAAAAGAAGACCCAACATTAGATGATAATACAATAACTGCAGAACTTCGTAAAGGATATATTTTGAAGGAGAGAGTTATTAGACCAAGCTTAGTGGAGATATCTAAGAGAAATATAAAAGAGATGAATCTAAATGGCTAAAATTATTGGTATTGATTTGGGAACAAGTAATTCTGCTGCGGCTGTCATGCTGGGTGGAAAACCTACTCTTATTCCTGCGTCTGAGGGAACCACAGTTGGTGGAAAAGCATTTCCTTCTGTTGTTGGTCTCACAAAAGATGGTCAACTCATAGTTGGTGAACCCGCCAGAAGGCAGGCAGTGACCAATCCGGAGGGTACAGTCGTGGCAGCAAAAAGAAAGATGGGAACAGATTATTTCTTTAAAATCTACGATAAAGAGTACAAACCCCAGCAAATTTCTGCATTTATTTTACAAAAAATAAAGCGAGATGCTGAGGCGTTTACTGGAGACAAGGTTGAAAAAGCAGTAATCACGGTTCCTGCGTATTTTAATGACAACCAGAGACAGGCAACTAAAGACGCTGGACAAATTGCAGGTCTTGATGTTGTAAGAATAATAAATGAACCAACCGCTGCGGCACTTGCCTTTGGTCTAGACAAATTAAAACAAGATATGAAAATCATGGTGTTTGATCTGGGCGGAGGAACACTTGATGTAACCATTATGGAAATGGGAGGTGGTGTATTTGAAGTCATGAGTACTTCTGGAGATACTCAGCTTGGAGGTACAGACATGGACAAAGTTTTGATTGATTATGTTGTTGATAGTTTTAGAAAAACATCCGGAATTGATATCTCAAAAGATAATGCAGCTATGGTGCGAGTAAGAGAAGCTGCTGAAAAGGCAAAAATCGAGCTCTCATCAATATTTGAAACAGATATCAACTTACCATTCATATCTTATGATCAATCCTCTGGACCCAAGAACCTTGAATTAAAAATAACTCGAGCAAAGTTTGAAGAATTAATCAATCCAATAGTAGAAAGATGCAGACCTTCTGTCACAAAATCTATGGAGGACGCAAAGCTTACTCCTGCAGATGTTAGTAAAATCATTCTAGTTGGCGGTCCTACTAGAATTCCTCTGGTCAAAAAATTTGTTGCTAGTTTGATGGGAAAAGAACCTGAGGCAGGAATAGATCCAATGGAAGCAGTTGCTTTAGGTGCCGCGGTCCAGGCAGGAATTATTGGCGGTGAAGTTACAAGTGATATTGTACTTCTTGATGTCACTCCTCTTACACTTGGTTTAGAGGTGTTAGGGGGATTACGAGAACCCATAATTGACAGAAACACGACCATTCCTACCTCAAAGAGCAAGGTCTTCACAACTGCTGCAGATAACCAAACTGCTGTAACTATACACGTGGTTCAAGGAGAAAGACCAATGGCTGCAGATAATGTATCCCTTGGAAGCTTTAATCTTTCAGGAATACTTCCTGCTCCCAGAGGCATTCCACAAATTGAGGTTAAATTTGATATTGATGCAAACGGTATACTCAATGTTACAGCAAAAGATCTAGCTACACAAAAAGAAGCAAAAATAACTATCACTGCAAGTACAAAACTTGCCAAAGAAGATATTGAAAAAATGACAAAGGATGCTGAACTTTTCTCTGAACAGGATAAAAAGAAGAAAGAAGAGGTATTGATCAAAAATGAAGCGCAACAATCTATCTATGCAGCTGAAAAACTAATCGGTGAACAAAAGGACAAGATATCACAAGATCAGGGTGTCCAGGTAAGTAACGCAATAAAAGAGCTAAAAGATGTTCTTGACAAGAGTGTTGAAGAAATAAAGCCAAAACTTGATTCGCTAACCAAATTGATAAATGATATCAGTACGGAACTTTACAAAAATGCTACACCGCCACCTGGCGCGGCTGCACAAGGTGGACCTGAAGCAGCTACGCAAAGTGGACCTGAAGCAACTGGACAGCATGCAGGCAACGCACCAAACTGATCTTTATACCAGGGAATAATCCTAAGTTGAATTATCATGAGTGCAAAACGTGATTATTATGAGGTTTTGGGAGTCTCAAAAAACTCAAACCCTGATGAGATAAAATCACAATATAGAAAACTTGCTCTAAAATTCCACCCTGATAAAAACAAGTCACCTGATGCTGCAGAGCATTTTAAGGAAATTTCAGAAGCGTATGCGGTATTATCTGACTCGGAAAAACGTAAACTCTACGATACACATGGCCACGCTGGCGTAGATGGGAGATATAGTACAGATGACATCTTCCAAGGTTCACGATCTAACTTTGAAGACATCTTTGGAGGTGCTGGCGGTTTTGAGTCTATTTTTGAATCTATTTTTGGTAGAGGCGGCGGATTTCGATTCGGTGGATTTGATTTTGGAGGATCTGGAAGATCAAGAGGTTCTGATCTTGTGTATGAAACAGCATTAACACTTGAAGAAGCATTCAAAGGAAAAAAAGAAGAAATCGATCTGCCTCGACTGGTAAACTGTGATACATGCAACGGATCAGGCTGCGCTCCTGGTACATCTGTGAAGACATGTACTGTATGTAATGGTCAAGGTCAAACCCGAATGTCACGAAGCAGTGGGTTTTCCACATTTGTAACTGTACAACCATGTAATACCTGTCGAGGACAAGGTAAGATAATAGAAAAACCATGTTCAAAATGTAAAGGATCTGGAAAACAAAAAACAACAAAGAAATTTTCATTTGAAATTCCTCCTGGAGTGGAGGATGGAGAATATAGAATCCAAGGTGAAGGCGAATCAGTTCAAAATGGTGTAAATGGAGATCTGATTGTCAGAATTAGAGTACAACCTGATGATAAATTCAAGAGAGACGGTGCTGATATTTTCTACGATGCAAATATCTCAATGATTGATGCAACATTGGGAAAAAATATTTTGGTTGAAACACTAGAGGGTCAAGAAAAACTTGAGGTGGAACCAGGAAGTCAGCCAAACACAATAGTCAAACTAAAGGGAAAAGGGCTTCCTCGTCAAAGTGGGAGAGGCAGAGGAGATGAGTATGTGCGACTTGTTATCAATATTCCTACAAAGTTAGACAAACACCAACGTAAATTACTTGAAGAACTAGAAGATAGTTTTAGTGGGAGTTAGTGACATTGAGAATAGGACTTGATGTAGATGGAGTTCTAGCAGATGTAATCACATCGTGGTTATCCTTTAGCAATAAAAAAAGGCCAATAATATTAAAATCTCAAATATCAGAGTGGGACTTTTGGAGAGATCATGGTATAGATAAATTTGATTTCTATAATGAACTCTCAATTTGTTGGAAATCTTGGGAAACTATGCCTCCTACAGAAAACAATCTTGCACATGTTACTACACAATTATCTAATCTTGGTACTGTTGATATTGTAACAGCAAGAGAAGAATCTACTCATGATGATGTAAAAAACTGGCTTAAACTACATAAAATAAATTTCAAAAACTATGTTGGTGTCTTGGAAGGAATCGAGAAATCACATCTAGATTATGATGTGTTTATTGATGATTCGCCACTTAATGCAAAAAGCATGCTGGATAAAGGAAAGTCTGTAATACTTTATTCCCAACCTTGGAATGAATCTTTTAACGACAATAGGGCAACAAGGATTCATGAGCTGCAAAATGCAGTGCCTGTGATTGATAAAATGCTTGATGAAAATAAATGACTTCAAACGATTAATGGATATAAAAAAGAACTTATTGTAGGATCTTAATTCTCACGTTGTTGCGGGGGTCGCCTAGCGGCGTAAGGCTCAGAACCTTATCTCTTAGGAGTTCGTGGGTTCAAATCCCACCTCCCGCACCTTTTGTTTATTTTTTATCTATCTTGATCTTTATCTTGTCTTCTAATAGTTGATTTAATTTCTGACCATCTACTTTACCACGTAGTGTTTTCATGGCCAATCCCATTAGGGGTCCCATTGATCTTAATCCTTGGTCTTCAATTATCTTCAAGTTAGATCTTACCAATTCATCTAGTATCTTGTGCAATTCTGCATCATCTATGGTATTCAATGCATTAGACCTGATTGACTCTGAGATTGTTTTTGATTTTCCACTCATAATGCTCTCAAATATCATCTCAAGTGACTCTTTTGCTATCTTTTCTTCTGCCACTAGCCTAAAGGCCTCTGCAATATCTCCGATCTTTAATAACTCTGAATTCATTCCTCTTCGTTCCAAGTTTGTAATTGTACCGCAGAGAGTTGAGGCCACAAAATTTGGAGAAACTCTCTTGTCTTTGCATATTGTCTCAAACAGATCTAAATATTCAGAGTCAAATATCTGAGCTGAGAGTTGTTGATTTAGTTCATATTGTTTTTGTAATGCTATGAGATTTTCCTCCCATGATTTTGGAATTTTATCCCTTGCTTGATCTATCTCTGCATTGTTTACAATAATTGGTGGTATGTCTGTCTCTGGATACATTCTGGAAGAGCCAGGTCTTGGTCGTAGAAACACTGTTTCGCCTGTTATTGTAGCGGCTCTTGTTTCCGCAGGTATCCCATTTCTTGCATCTTCAATTCGTTTTATGATGGATTCTATCACGATGTCAAGTTTTTTCTCATTTCCAGCCAATATGATGAATGCATCATTAGATTTTATGTCAAGCGTGTTTTTTATTTCTTGAATTTCTAACTCTTCAATACCATAGTTTGGTAATTCGTCAGAATGAAACAGTCCGCCCAGGCCAAAAAATCTGACCAACTCGCCTAATTGTTTTCCTAATCTTATTCCCGGATATGGTTCCCATCCAAACATTCCGGCATATCCTCTGATTCTCATTGCCTTTATTGACGAGCCTTCTGAAAAAGATTTTTGGATTATTTTTGATTTACAGTTTTTAAATATTTCTGATACATCCTTTACGTCCTGCTCTTTAGATATTTTTTCAATTTTTAGTGTTCGTAATTTCTCTGCAATGATTTTGAGACCATGTTGTCTCTTTGCTTCATATTCGATGACTTTTTCTAGTTGGTCTAATTTTTGCACACCTTTTACTTCTATTACTGAGCCGCCTCCCTCTATTGATACATTGACGTCCTGTCTAATTGATCCAATACCTCTTCCTACTCTTTTTGTTGCGCGTAACATTCTACCCAAAGTCAAAGCGATGTTTTTGATCTCTTCTGGTGTGCCAGAGACTGGATCCAATGCAATTTCTACTAGGGGTATTCCTAATCTGTCTAAACTGTATTCTCTTGTGTCTTTCGAGTCATGAAGCAGTTTTGCAGCATCTTCTTCAAGACAGATGCTCTGGACTCCCACTTTTTTACCGTTGACTTCAAGATTTCCGCCCATGGACACTAGCATAGTTCTTTGAAAACCTGATGTATTGGAACCGTCAATCACAAGTTTTCTCATTACATAGATTTCATTGAAAATGTTTGATTTTAGCGCGGATGACATGATCAAAACTGTCTCTTTTGCATTAGGATCAAGATCGTGTGGAGGCTCGTCATCTTGTTCTACTAGACAGCTGCTCTCTGGATTTGCAGAGTAAATTATTGTCTTTTCCTTACTTTTTTCAAAAATGGCACTAGGATCAAATTCTCCTAATTCGCTACTTGTTATCCTTAATTTACGTGAGAATTTAATTGGATACACATCTGATTCAATTGGCTTGCATCTGCAAAACAACTTTGCTCCGGTTGCAAGTTGTTGATGAATTTCTAATCCTACAAGAAGTCCTATCTTATCAATTTGGATTTCGGACATTTGTAATTTTATTCTTGTACTTGCTTTAAAGCTTAGTCTGAAAATTCAAGAGAAATATTCTCTTTCATCAGTTTTGTAGCTTCATCAGAATTTTTGGAATTGGCCAACGCCCACATTGTTTTCACAAGTGCTGTCTCCGGTATCATGTTTCCAAGTGGCACAACTCCGAGATTCAAAAGATCTCTTCCACTGTCATATACAGTCATTCTTACCATTCCGTCAATACATTGCGAGGTCATTCCAATGAACAATCCGCTCTTCTTTGCCTTTTCTATTGATGCATACATTGTTTTTCCAACGTGTCCTAGTCCAGTTCCTTCAATAATTATTCCTCTATATCCAGAATCTATGGCGTATTCAATGATCTTGGAATCAAGGCCTGGATAATATTTTAGCAACAATACATGTTCATCAAACTTGATTCTAGGTGTATATTCTCTTTTTGGAACACTAAACATTTTGTCTTTTTCAACGCTTTTTGATTTGACGATATATGCGGGAGGACCTCCAATTGTCTTGAATGCATCTCGTCTACTAGTATGGTTCTTTCTTACACGTGTTGCCCAGTTGCAGGCAATTTCATCATCGCTTGAACTATTGTGCATTATTACAAAAATTCCTGGAGAACGTATCTCTGTCAAAAATATTGTAGCAGCAATTAGATTCAGTGCTGCATCTGAAGATGGTCTATCTGATGATCTCTGTGAGCCTACCAATGCCACCGGTTTTGGAAATCCTGCCAAAGAAAATGCCAATGCTGATGCTGTATATTGCATGGTGTCTGTGCCATGAGCTACTATGATTCCGTCATATTCTGATCTAGAATAGGAATCAAGTTTTTCCGCAATTTTTATCCAGTGTTGGGGAAGTAAATTTTCGGAATATTCTGAAAAAAGTACCTCGGTGTCTATGTTTGCAATGGTTGCAAGTTCAGGAACACTTGCATTAAGCTCTGCAGCCGTAAGAGCTGGCGTGACTGCACCGGTTCTATAGTCTATTCTGCTTGCAATAGTTCCACCTGTTGACAAGAGGAGAATTTTTGGAAGTTTTGGATTTTGCTGTGAATTGTGTATTGTTTCTTTTTTTATTGCAGGCTCTGCCTCTATCTCTATTTTTTTTATCTTGTCAAGTTCTAATCCGATGTTGTATCCACTCTTTAGTTTCAAAACAATGTGTTGATCGTCGCTGTGTTCATATCTTGGCATTATGACTCCTGAATAAATTGAATCTGAGTAAATCTTTACCTGGCTTCCTATTGCTATCTTGTTACTTGTAAGAAATTCTAACCCTTTACCCTTGTATCCAAATTGTGACATCTACTAGGACTAGAAAAGTTATTTTATTAAAATTACCTATAGTATGGGACTGCGACTTTTTCGCCTATCTTTAATTCCTTTTGTGTCTTTACTTTTCTTACAGCCTCTTCAAAATGTCTCATGGTTACCTTTGCTTCTGTAGCCTGTTTTTCAGCTTCTTTTTGATCAGGATACTTGTCCAAAAACTCGTGTATTACAAGTGATACTGCAGTGTTTGCAATTGATGCCACATCTGCACCACTCATTCCATCTGTTGCTTCTGCAATCTTGTCAATGTCTACAAAGTCTGGATTCTTTATGCCGTTTTGCATTGATTCTCTTATTACTGGAATCTCCTTTGTATTTATGGCCAAAATCTTTTTCCTTCCTTCTTTGTCTGGTAATGGTACAAGTATTATCTTATCAAATCTGCCAGGTCTTAGTAATGCTGTATCTATCATGTCTGCTCTGTTGGTTGCAGCAAGTACTACAACTCCGTGCAAACTCTCTATTCCATCTAATTCAGTCAAAAGCTGGCTTACCACTCTTTCTGTTACTGCTGTCTCTCCTCCAACTCCACGTATCGGAGCAATGGAGTCAATCTCATCAAAAAATATTACACATGGTGATGCCTGTCTTGCTCGTCTGAATATTTCTCTTATTCCACGTTCTGATTCTCCTACCCATTTTGATAGTAATTCTGGTCCTCTTACAGAAATAAAATTGGCTTCACTTTCAGTTGCAACAGCTTTTGCCATTAGGGTTTTTCCAGTTCCACTGGGGCCGTGTAACAGTATTCCTCTTGGCATTCTATGTCCTAACTTTGAGTATAGAGTGGGATATTTCATTGGCCATTCAACAGCTTCTTGTAGTTCGCGTTTTACATTTTCTAGTCCACCAACTTCATCCCAACTTACATCTGGATTCTCGATGAATACTTCACGCATTCCTGATGGGGTGACTTCTCTGATAGCGTTTTGGAAATCATCTCCATTGACTACTAGTTTGTCAAGTGTTTCTGGTGGAAGCTTCTCATCTTCCAGATTTAGTTCTGGAAGTAATCTTCTAAGGCACTTCATTGCAGCTTCTTTACACAAATACTCTAAATCAGCTCCAACATAGCCATGGCTTATTGAAGCAATCTTGTCTACGTTAACATCGTCACTTAGTGGCATGTTTCTTGTATGTATCATCAAGATGTCTTTTCTACCCTTCTTGTCTGGTACCTTGATCTCAATTTCTCTATCAAATCTTCCAGGTCTTCTAAGAGCTGGATCAATTGCATTTGGTCTGTTGGTTGCAGATATGACGATTACTTTTCCTCTTGCTTCTAGACCGTCCATTAGAGACAACAACTGAGAGACTACTCTTCTTTCTACCTCACCAGTAACTTCTTCTCTTTTTGGTGCTATGGAATCAATTTCATCAATAAATATGATAGATGGCGATTTCTCTTTTGCCTCTTTGAAAATTTCTCTCAGTCTAGCTTCACTTTCACCGTAAAACTTGCTCATTATCTCTGGTCCTGATATACTGATAAAGTGTGCATTGCTTTCATTTGCAACTGCTTTTGCAAGTAATGTCTTACCAGTTCCTGGAGGGCCATACAATAACACTCCCTTTGGAGCTTCAATTCCAAGTTTTTCAAAAATCTCTGGGTGTCTTAGTGGAAGTTCTATCATTTCACGAACTTTCTTGATTTCATCAGTTAATCCTCCGATATCTTCGTAGGTTACCTGTGGTACACCGCGAAGGGTCTCTCCTTTTTCTGCAATATGGAATACTGTCTTTTGTGTTACAAGCACAGCATCAGCTGCTGGTGTGACTCCAATAACTTGAAAAGTTAGCCTTCCTCCAAAATATGGAACCATCACATTGTCTCCTTTTATCAATGGAACACTTTCCAATGCATCAGCAAGATATCTTTCATCAATTGGTGGTATTGCTTCAAGTGGGGCTACGACCACTTTCTCAGCAGCGACTGCCTTGATCTTTCTGACTGCAACAGTGTCACCTATTGCAATTCCTGCATTATTTCGAACTAGTCCATCTACCCTGATAATCCCCTTTCCCTCGTCAGAAGGATAAAGTGGTAAGCATTTGGCTACAGTTCTTCGTTTTCCTTTAATTTCAATAACATCACCTGTTGAAGCTCCTAACGAGTCCATGGAATCATAATCTATACGTGCTACTCCTCTCCCTACGTCACGAGTGTAAGCCTCAAGTACCTTAAGGGAAAGCGTGTTCTGGCTCACAGATTTAGCACCCTCAAACTAATTTTTATACCTTTGTCGTCTTTGATCCGGATCAAAGGATCAGAAGATTAAAATTTACAAGATAAACCAAAATCGGTACTTTGGGTAAGAGACCGTTAGTACGAAGACGAGGTAGAGGTGGAATGCAGTTCCGCGCAGCTTCTACTGGCAAGTTACTTCCAGCCAAATATCCTCGATTCCAGTTGGCAGAACAACACGAGGCTAAAGTGGTTGATATTGTTCATGAGACAGGAAGGGATGCACCTCTAGCCAAAATCAGATTTGAAACTGGCTTGTTGTCTTTTATTCCGTCTGTTCTTGGTACTAAAATTGGTTCTAAATTTCAATTTGGTTTAAAATCTGATATTTCTCCAGGTAATGTTATCAGTGTACAAAACATTCCTGATGGTACTATAGTGTGTAATGTAGAGAAGCATTTTGGTGATGGTGGAGCAATAGTAAAGTCTGCTGGAACATATGCAACAGTTTTCTCACATAGCTCTGAAGGTGTAACAATAAAACTTCCATCTGGAAAATTCACAACTCTTAATCCACAGAATCGCGCAATGATAGGAGTTCTTGCGGGAGGAGGTGTAGGTGATAGACCATTTATGAGAGCAGGACCTGCATGGAGAAGAAAGCGTTCAAAGGGACACAAGTATCCAATAGTAAGAGGTGTTGCACAAGCTGTTTATGTTCACCCACACGGTGGTGGAAGACATCAACACGTTGGAAGAAGCTCTACAGTTTCACGAAACGCTCCACCTGGACGTAAGGTTGGAAGCATCGCAGCTAGAAAGACTGGACGTTCTAGAATGAAAGAGCGAGCATAATTCCTCAAGACTAAATACTAGTTTTAAAAAACATGATACCATGAATTCAAAACGAGTTCATCTTTTAGTAAAGGGACGAGTACAAGGTGTTTACTTTCGTCAAGGAATGATGGAGACTGCTGAAAAAAATAATGTTTTGGGTTGGGTTCAAAATCTCCCAGATGATAGAGTGGAAGCTATCTTGGAAGGAAATGATTCAAACGTAGATGCTGTAGTAGAGTGGGCTCGTTTTGGTCCTGCCGGAGCAGTTGTAAAAGAATTGACAGTTACTGAAGAAAAGTATGTTGGCGAATTTACTAGTTTTACAATTCATTCTTAATGAATACTAGTATATGCATTCAAAAGAAGTTCCTTGATTTCGTCAAGATTGTCATTTAATTTTATTTGTATTTCCTTATCTGGTTCTCTTCTATCTTTTTTTATCTTTATGATAACGGAATCTCGTTGTGGCTCTATGTCTGCAAAACTTCGGAATTTGATTGATTTTGCAAATACAATCCTATGCATACGAATGTCTTCAATTACATTTTTTCCAAGGGCCAGGCAATAACTGCGAAGTTCATCAAATAGGGTTGCTACACTGGAAGGCATGCTTGATCTAAATTCGTCATAGGTTCTCGATTTTCCTGAGATTAATCCTTCCATGTCATTCTTGTTTGATTTAAGAATATTAAGGTAGTAGATCCGCTAGTTCCAGTCTAAACAAGCGGTCTCATCTCAAGTCAAGCAAGATCCGCCACGTAGACGAAGCAGCGTGGATGCTCTATCTAGAGATTTATCCAGCGGTTACTGGTCTCTGCATATAGCCGGTTTCAGAGACAGGGCACGGCTAGCGCCCCAACCCTACCTACTACCAAATTTATTGTAATACAAGTTCTTTATCTGCATTAGGATTTAGTTCAATCGTAAATTGGCTAATGTACTACAGACTGAGCATATGTCACCTGTACACTCGCTTCCGCACTTTGAACAAGTTTTCCATTCTGAATTGTTGGAATCTTTGAGAGTGGATGAGATCTTCAAAATTGACTTGAACATGTTATTTTTGATGCCACTATGGGTCTTTTCTAGAGAATTTAGAAAATTACGAATTTCTGTTCTAATTCCTTCATTCATGTGGGGACATTCTTCTGACTGGAATGGAATTTCATTTGTAAAGGCATAGAAGACGATCTCGTTTTCATAAATCTCATAGAATGGTTTTATCTTTCGTATCTTGTTTTCAGAAGTATCAGGATCCATCCAGCCAATTTTTTTTGTGTCGCCTGAAATAATATTGATGATAAAAGTCTGTAGCATGTCGTCCATATTGTGACCGGTTGCTATTACATCGACTTTTAGATCAATGGCGCCAAAATCTATTGCTCTTCTTCGTAATACTCCGCATATGGAACAAGATGAAATTTTTTCATTACTTCGATGTTCTAATGTTTGTTCCAAAGTTGTACCAAAAAGAGAATTGTATGGATATACCTTGTGTTCTACATCTATTTTTTTGCAAAACTCTTCTACAATCCTAAGAGCCTCATCTCGGTATCCTGGAATTCCTTCATCCACTGTGATAGCTTTTAGTGTAAAATGATGGTCTAGAGAAATTTCTTTGAGTACTTGTAACAATGAGAGAGAATCTTTTCCTCCTGATACAGCAACACCTACTACATCGCCAGGTTTTATCATGTTATACTTGGACATTGTCTTTGTAGTTTTGTGTACAATTGATCTTGAAAAACAACTAGAGCAAAGATTCTCTCCAGAATATTTTCTTGAATAAACAACTGCATTTTCACAACGATCACATTTCATGGTAAAATACTCCTATTGTATGATTTCATACTTGCCGTTTTTTCTTGCCTTGTAAATAATATCTGGCTTTGGAAATATTCCAACTTCAATAACGCCTGGAATTCCTATTATTTTTGACGCAAGTTCCTTGGGGTTTTGTATTTGACCAAAATCACAATCAAGTATGATATTTCCATTCTCAGTTACAAATGGATAGCCACGCTCTAACAATCTGATGTGTGGCTTGCCCCTCTGTTCTCTTATTTGTTTGTCAGCTATGTTTCTTGCAAATGGATGTACTTCTACAGGTATACTCCGATCAAGTTTTTTGACAAATTTTGATTCATCAGCAACTATTACAACTTTTTTTGCTATACTTATCAGAATTTTCTCTCGTAAAAGAGCACCGCCGCCGCCTTTGATCATGTTTCCTTTTGCGTCTATTTGATCTGCACCATCAAAGACCAGATCGATATGATTAATCTGATCTGCTTCTATTATTGGAATTCCTCCCTTTTCTGCTTCCATTTTGATCTGCAGCGATGTAGGTATTGCCTTGACAGAAAACTTGTTCGTTTTGATGTATTGTGATAATAGTTTCACTATTGCAGTTGCCGCTCTTCCACTTCCAAGGCCTATGACAAAATTGTTTTTGATCATTTTTAATGCCTCTGGTGATAATGCCTCAATGGCATCATCTACTGTCAATTATTCTACCTCTACTTGTTCGAGTTTTGATAACGCCTTCATTATTTCGCTTTTTATTTTATCTAAATCCTTGTCATCATCTTCCAGTTTTTCTTCTTCTGGGATCTTGATTGCAGCCGGAAGTTGTATTTTTCTTTCTGGTTCTTGTTGTATTGATTCTGGTTTTGGTATCTCTGGAACGATCTCTTCTATTGTGTTTTGTATGCTAGGTTGAGGAACTAGTATTGGTTCTTCAACAATTCTTGGTTCTACGATTATCTCAGGAATTTGTGGTTCAACTTGTACGGGTTTTATAAGATCAACTGGGAACTGTGGAATCTTGTTTGTGATCTCTGTTAGTGTACTCAGTTCTACAGTTCTGTGTTTTTCATATGTCGGAACCTCGATTGGAGGTAGCCATTCAGGTGTTCTTTCCGACTTTATTATTTTCTCTTCTTGAACCTCAATCTTTTCTTTTTGAATTTCTATTTTTGGTTCTATTTTCTTGACTTGTGGACTTTCTAGTATTGTTTCTACAGTTCTTTCCATTTGTTTAGGTTGAGTAATTGTATTTACTGTAATCTTTGAAGAAATCTCGTGTAATCTCTGATCTAACTGTGAAAGTTTATTGTCCATTAGTGAGATCAAACTGTCCCCAATTGGGCCTAGATCTGGATACTTGCTTGCAACTTCAAGTTTTTCAATCTTGGTAATGACTGTTCCAAGTTGATGTTGATAACGAAGTAAAAGTTTGTCTTTTTGTATTCTTGTAACATCTGATTCTTGTTGATGAAGTCTTGTAATAGTTTTTGAAAGTATTTCTTTTTCCATTCTTAGTGAATGTAATTGATTTGTGATTGCAGAATTAATAGTTGGAGTTTGTTTATTGCGTTTTATCTTTGGAACCTTGTCGAGTGCAACTGCGGTGCATGCGCCTGCAAGAGAGCTAAAAACTAGCGCTATTTCTTCCATTTAGGTGTACCATTTGATCCAGTTGTACTTTCTTATTTTAGCCTCAGGAAAACCACAGCTAGCGCATCTTTTGTGTCGTATGTGATAAGCATTCTTTCCACATCTTCTACATCTAATGTGTACGTGTTTTCTTGTATAGCCTCCCATTGAGGTAGTACCTTTAGTCATAATACACTCACTTTGGTGGAGGGGATATGATAACTACGTTGTCTCCTCTGACAACTATGGTACCAAGGCTTTTTGTCTCTCCTTCAGAAGGAATCTCTTCTGAAGATTCAAGTAGCAGGTTCATGTGTTGGTCAA
>JAJPEA010000032.1 GCA_023252335.1 Nitrosotalea sp. | reverse complement strand
TGGCAGAGTTTCACAAGTACAGGCCCCGACAATTTCCTTTTTACCAACGTTGCATTCAAATGAAAAAAGTGATCGTGGTGTATAGTCTAGAAGATTGTCATTTGTCTGATTTGCAATGCCGCTGCCTTTTAGTTTGGCCAATGCTTCCTTGCGAGTCCACAGGCGATAGAACAACTTGGATATTTTTGCAGGTGGAGTCGCACAAAGCATTTCAAAACTTGCCTTGTCAAAATGCAATTTTGCGATTGATAGAAAATCAAGTTCTGGTCTTACCACTTCAACGTCTATGCCTACGTTGCAATCAAGCAATACTGCCAGTGCCAATATGTTTTCAGAGTGTGAAATGTTAAAGTATAGTCTTGTAAAATCTCCTTTCTCATTTACAATGCATATAGGAGCTGGCTTTCCACGCGAGTCATAGTAAAACTCCCAACCATCAAGTGATACACCTACAAGGTTTCCAAGTACTTTACGAGTGAAAATGAATCGTCTTGTCATTCGCCTGCGGTCAAGAGGACTCTTTAAACGTGTAACGCGGGCATGCTCGCTTGCAGACATTGAATTCCATGACCCAATCTGAGAATTGTCATCAAGATCACATAACCAAATATGAATTCGACTATCTAGTATTGGTTTATCTGTTGCATGATGCACCACAAGTTGATTGACCTGATCAAAGCTAGTCTTGGTCATTGTTTCGTTTTGCGGGAATGCCTATCCATGATGTACCGGCCGGCAGTGTCTCTCCCTTCATGACAAGCGAGAGTGCATCTATCTTTGCACCATCTTCCATATGAGAATCATACAATACAACAGATTTTTCCCCTACATGACAGTCAGAGCCAATTTTGACTTTGGAGGCTTTCAATATCCTGTCCTCAAAAAGATGCGTCTGAATTACACAGTCTTCACCCAATACAACATTATCCCCTATCTCCACGAGATCAAACTCCAGAAAACCCGTAGTGTTGATGTAGTTGTCGCGCCCAATCTTTGCCCCAAGAATCCGCAAGTACCAAGGTAATAGTGGTGTCCCCCTAAGTATCTCCAAGATAAGAGGGGTCGCTAGAAACTCGTACAGTGCATTGACAAACTCTAATCTCCAGATAAATGTGCTCCAGAGAGGATATGCAAAGGGCTTGAATCGCCCAACGATTGTCCACTTGGCAACCACCACTAGAAGAGCTAGAGCAAAACAGGACAGGGCATATACAATCGGAAGCATGAGAAAGGCAGTTCCAAGACCAGCCAGTGTGAAGATCTTTGTGAAGGCATGTATGACAACAGTAGCGACAACTATGAATCCAGATGTTGGTATAGTTACACGACATAGTTCGATAGCTGCGCGTTTTAGGCGAAGTCTGCGATTAGGTCGAAAGGTGCGGTCTTCTGAAAATGGAAAACTGTTTTGTCGTCGAGGAAGTAAAATCGGAGGCGAACCAAGCCACGTAGTCTTTTGTCTCAAGGCGTCATCGGGTTTTGGAGCAAGTGAGAGAACTCCTACAAGTGACTCGTTGCCAAGTACGGTTCCTTCTGGAACCACTGCGCTGTTACCAAGAAATGTTCGACGCCCTAACTTTGTCTTTCTTATCGTCATCCATCCTCCCTCAACTCTTGCGACCCCAAGTGAGGCTTCGTCTGCAACGGTAGACTCGTCTCCTATCTCTAAAAGATCAGGTGCAGTGCTGGCAGTTGAGAGTTCAACAAATTTTCCTATCTTTGATCCAAGCGCGCGATACCATGGCACTATGTAAAGTGTTGCATGTAATGGCGCTATGAGATCAAGGGCAAGAACTAGTAGATGATGTGAAAACCAATTTCTTATGTAAAACATTCCATGTACCGGATAAGTGCCTGGATGTACACGCCCAACTATGAGCCATTTAAGAAGTATTACCTCAACACCTACTAGAAAGACAAAAGAAGCACCAGCAAGTGGTATGGCAGGAATGTAAAGGAATGGTTGGCTGAACGGGTGTATGCTTGCAAGCAGAATAACTCCTGGAATCATGGCAGCCAACAATATGACTGGAGAGACTAGCACAAGGGCTCCATAAAGCAATGAAACCAAAAGACGATGAGAATTTCTGCCATTTTGTGGTGGTGTTGTTTGAACATAGTTGGAATCAGAGACAGGCCTGGCAGGGGAACCGGCCCAAGTCTTACCCTCTGGAATCGTCGAGCCACGTGGCAGAAGCGAGAGGTCTTCAAGTCTAGATCTGTCTTCCATAGTTGTGCCTTCATGTAAAACACAATCATTTCCTACGAAACACTTGCTACCTATCTTTATTTTTCCAAGCACCAACATCTTGTCCTCAACCACATATCCCAGTATTGAGGCCTCATTGTCAATTGAGGTGTTATCGCCTATAGATATTAGATCAAATGCAGCAAGATGCGCAGAATCCATGTGTACATCTCTACCTACTTTTGCACCAAAGAGACGAAATACAAACGGAAGCAGTGGTGTTCCTGTCAAGTAATCCAACGGAATAGAAGAGATTATGCTTTGAGTAAACCACCAACGCAGATAGTAGCTTCCCCACAATGGATGCATGCCAGGACGTATTTGCCCAAGAAGGATCCATTTTATTGAAATTGCAAAACCAAGAAGAAGTGGAAAGACAGCTATCGAGCTTATGACTGTCCATGTTACTGCAGTAAGCATTGGGTAATGGTTAGCAATAAGAAAGAAGAAGACAAGATACGGTGTTACCCACTCGACTGCCCTAAAACCAAAGATGGCATACATGCTTACTACCTGTACGATGCCAGCCAAAAGTGATGTACTGTGTTTTCTTTTTGGCATAGTCTCAGATCTGTTTTTGCTTACAGGTCTTGAAGTCAAATGTTCATCAAAGATTGGAGCAATTGCCTCAATGGTTGGATGTTCATAAAGGTCTACTATGGAGATGTTTGAAAACTGCGGATCTTTTCTAAGCTCTGAAACTGCGCTAGCTGCTAAAAGCGAATGCCCCCCAAGGTCTAAAAAGAAATCATCATCAATTGAGACTGATTGTAGTTTGAAAAGGGATTCCCAAACCCGAAAAATTTTTTTCTCCGTAGCAGTTCTTGGTGACCTGACAGGTCGCATTTTGCTGGTGATTCCCTGCTGTGGAGGAGGTAAAGAGTTTCTATCAAGTTTACCGCTTGTGAGAAGTGGTAGGCTGTCGATAGTTTCGATAATCGATGGAATCATAAAAGATGGCAGTTTTGCCTTTAGGTGTAACCGAAGATCTTCTGCATAGATCTTGACGTTATCTCGTGTAACAACATATCCTACTAACTGTTGTATTCCAGGGACATCTTCTCGTACGGTACAGGCGGCAGCTTTGACATTATCCAGTTGCATCAAGACGGATTCTATCTCTGCAAGTTCGATACGGAAACCTCGCAGTTTTACCTGCGAGTCTGCACGTCCAGAAAACTCTAGGTTGCCGTCATCGTCAAAACGTCCCAAGTCACCTGTAAGGTACATTCGTGCATACAGATCGTTTGGGGCAACAAATGGATCGTGTATAAACCGAGCTTGTGTTTCCTTTTCAAGTCCAATATATCCACGTGCAACTCCTATTCCCCCGATGCATATCTGACCAACCGTACCTGTGGGCACAGGATGGAGCGCATCATCAAGAACATATGCTCTATAATTTGGAATTACTTTTCCAATCGTAATTGGTTTTCCCGGTACAATCTCAGTACAGGTAGCTATGACAGTTGTCTCGGTAGGACCGTATGTGTTTAGTAATCTTCTTCCTGTCCTTGTCCACCGTTCCGCCAGCCATGACGGACACACTTCACCGCCAAGTATGACAAGTCGTAAATGAGGTAGTTCACCTTCCAACATGGCAAGTAATGTTGGCACACACGAAAGCACGGTTATCTTGTTTTCTGAAAGAAAGTGTGAAAAATCAGGACCCATGTTTGCAATTCCGTGTCTTGCAGCAACAAGTGTGGCTCCACTATGAAATGCAAGCCAGATCTCCTCGACTGAGAGATCAAATGAGAGCGAGGCTGCTTGGCAAACCCTGTCTTCCTGCCGGACTTGGTATATCCCTCGCTCCGAGAGAACCAGGTTGCATGCACTCCGATGCTCTATCTGGACGCCCTTTGGCTTTCCTGTTGAACCCGAGGTGTATATCACATAACAAATGTCATCCGGTCCCACACCTATGCTTTTTTTATTTGGACGGCTGACACTTTGAGAGTTTATTGCTTTCCAGTCAGCATCAATTCTTATGACTGCACCGCAAAAGGTTGCGTGCCGCATCGCAAGGTTTGAATCAGTTACAAGAACATTGCTGCAAGAATTTTTGAAAATGTATGCGATGCGGTCAGGAGGATATTCAGGATCAAGCGGTACGTATGCTGCTCCAGCTTTTAGTGTTGCAAGTATTGCAACATAAGCATCAATAGACCTGTGAAGAAGAATTGCTACAAGTGATCCTCTTCGCACTCCTTTTGTGTAGAAATAATTTGCAAGACGATTTGCTTGCGCCTCAAGTTCACCATATGTTATCTTTTTTTGTTCAAAGATAACTGCGGTGGAATCTGGATGCAAGTCGGCCTGCGACTCGAAGATTTGGTGCAAAGTTTCATACTCTAGTTTGGGAATCTCGTTTACTGGATAAATTGTGTTACCAAAAAGTTGACTTGTATGAGAAAGTGGTTTACTTTCCGTATCCATCAGAATCAACAAACTTGAAAATAATTAATAGTTGTGCGTCTTTCTAATTATGAAATGTTCATTATCATTTTTATCTAAAAACATTATGTAGTGTATGAAGATTGAATAGTTTTTTTATTATGCGCATAATGAAACATTAAACGTTTGAAGTCTTGATAAAAAAAATGAAAAAAAAGAAAAGGGGTTGTTGTTAGAAGTTCTGTACGCAGCGTCCTAGCAAGTCTGAGCTACCAATTGGTGTACCGTTTGCATCAAGCCACTGCAGGTATACGTATGGATTTCCACCAACTCCTCCAAGGGAGGGCTGTTTTGGAAACTCGATTGATACTCCTGCTGGCAATAGCTGGGCACTCATAACCTGATCATTTGTGTGTGTTCCATCTGCATTGTTGGTGAAGATCACATTGGCCACAATTGCAGTGTTAGTTGTCATTGTTCCTGCAAAGTCAATATCAGATCCGGTGTTGTCACAGCTTAGTGCAGATATGTTTGCAGCAAGTGTTACAGGTATCGATGCTGTTGCAAAACCGTTCATGTTACCTTGCACACATCTTCCGATAAAGACTGGTGCTGTCAAGGGGTTGCCATTGCCATCCATATACTGGATGAAGATGTACGGATTGCCGCCAACACCTCCCTGTACTGGTTGTTTAGGTATGGTGATGGTGCTTCCTTGTGCTACTGCTGTTGCAGTTGCAGTGGAAGTGTATGTGTGTGTTCCCTTGTCATTATTTTGGAAGGTAAACTGGGCAGATACAGGATTCAGTCCAAGAGTACCGTCAAGGGTTATGAATGGTCCAGGATTGTTGCTACAGCCTGTGGCAGTTGCTGCCACCTGTATTGTTACTGGTTCTTGTGCATCAGTGGTGATTGTTTGCATTGCAAATGCAGGTACTGTAGAGTATCCTACAACTACAATTGCAAGCAGAGATGCAGCTAGGTGCTTTTTGTTAATTCTTGTCAGAATTGTTGTCATTGAGTTTCTAATCTTTAGTATGCTTATGTGACTATGCTGTGATTGTACTACATTATAGTTAGGCTTGATTTTAGTAATTCATCACACTTAAGATCAATTCAGAAAAATTTCCTAACGTTTCCCAGTCAACCACACAGCATTGCAACCGCATTGGGGCTTCACTACAATTCCCGTTTTTTAATTTTGTCTAACTATATCGTACAGCATGACAAAATGGAAAATAAACATAAAGCAGAACAAGCAAGAGGGACAGCTTGACAAGGTAAATAATTTTTTGGATGGTCCAAGACCTTGTAGGCTTAAAATCGCGCTTCCTAATTTCCAAAGTAATGTGTCACATATTTTTGCATTTGATACTGCAAAAGTACAGAACCATCAGAATTTTCCATGACAGAGACCCCACGAATTGAGAATACAGAATCGGCAAAATCTTTTTTCAGATCTTGTGGCATATTCAATATTCCCTTGTATACAAGCCCGTCAGTAGTGGGACAAGTCACAGTTATCGACTCGCCACTCCCATATGCAAGACAGTTATTATATGATTTTCCATATTCTGCTGGAAGACTAGGTAAAGTATTGACAATTACACTAGAATTGGTAGCTTGAGCATCATCAGGCATCACACTTGGAGAAATACCATTATCAGATGTGGAAGCCAACCCTAGAATGAGAAATCCAACTACTGCAACTGCAACAAAAGAGAGATGAAGATAATTCTTGGACAAGAAAGTTTTCCTTGAGACAGTATGAACAAGTAATGGTCTTTGGTGTAAATGTGAATTCTTTATGCAGTATTGATGAGGTTGCAGCAAAGTAACATGGCTACATGTTTTGCATTTCTTTTGAGTAGATTTTCTACAAGTAGAACACAAGATATGGTTTGCAAGTTCCCCACCACAGGTTCTACATGATTCATCAGGCATAAAGATCCAAAATTTCTATCATAATTAAGTAATAAGAAGAACTTGTCCTATGAATTTCTACTTAAGATTTAAATTCAAAATATGCAGGGGTTGTGCAGATCTATTCTACATTGACTGTGGTATGCAATACATCAGTCAATGGAACTGCAGAGGTCAAGCTGCTCCAGACAAATACCTCAACAGTGTATTGTCCAGCAGTTTTTGGAATCCATACTTGAGACTCGGTAATGGTTTGGTTACTAGGAAGACCATTACCAAGAAGCGATGATCCTTGTAGAAAATCAGTACCTCCTTTACTATCCATGACTTGAACCAAATAGGTGAGTTTCTCATCAGATGTACCATGATTTGCAAGAGTAGATGCGACACCGATCTCTTGGCCAACCTTAAAACTAGAAATTTGTTGGCCAGATGTATCCACCAAGACTGGAGGAGTCAATGTAATGCCACTAGTCATTGCCATTGCAGAGTGTCCAAATCCAAACATGAAAACAGAGCCTAGTAGAACAGAACCAAATAGAAATGATACAGTCTTCATCAGTTTGAGAAAACTGACATGACTATAAAACAATTGCTTACAATTAATCAGTAAACTTATTCCTCTATTAAATGCCATTTGTAAAGATCAATTAACGGTGATTCTTTTGACTACAATTTCATGTCCTTCGTAAACATGTGAAGCATGATTTGCTTTGATTATTTCGCCCATCTTTTGATCTGTAAAGTATTTTTCATTATACCTGCCCAGACTTTTTTTACAATTAAAGCAGTAAATCTCTTTAAACTCCACAGTACGAAAAATGGTTTTATCGTATTTAAGATGCTATAGTGAAAAATCCGGTTGATCTTTGTTTTGATAGAACTGGATTTTAGAGACTTTGTAATAAATCACTTCTCCTCGTCGTTCAATTACTGCAAGTACGGGCTCTTTTCCCATGGTGGTTATGTCTTCAATTTGTTTTTGCAATATACCTATTTTCTCTCTTCTACCCTCAGTCATCCCAAATACAACATATTTTGCACCTTTTTCTCCAAATTGTCCTCTCTCATAGACTCTAAAGTCAGAACCAAATCCAAATCCATCTTTTGCAACATACCCCTTGGTCCTCAGATCTCTATATATGAGAAATTTAGTAAATGAATCAGGGTCATTTTTCATACATTCAGTCATCATAGAATCAAAATCCATTGCAAATTTTCCTCGCATGAGTTTGAGCTTGTCAACATAAAGCAAGTATAAAGATTCAAACGGCTTCAAAAAGAATTTCTTTTTCATCATTTCCCCAAAGCCTTTTAGCTCCAAGTTATGCTGCATCTCTTTGTTAGATACAAGGACGTGATCTTTTACCAGCAATCCTTCTACTTTGGACTCTAATTCAGACATTAAGAGTCATGAAGTATTTAGCAATATAATAGATCACCCTCACACGGTTAAAATATAGGGCCTCAATAAACAGAAAAAAGTGTTATTATGCACGGAGCAAACTACCGCGTTGGAAATGGCCAACCATATACAAGAAAGAAGTACATCAAGGGTAAACCACAGATAAAAATTGCAAAGTTTTACGGAGGAAAAAGAGATGGTGATTATGATTTTTGTGTACAACTCTGTTCTACTCAAAAGATGCAGATAAGACACATGGCAATAGAGGCAGCTAGATTGTCTGCAAACAAGGCAATAGAAACAGTTACCGGAGAAACAGGCTATTATTCAACACTTAGAGTATATCCACACATTCTACTAAGAGAGAACAAGATGATTTCTACTGCAGGTGCAGACAGATTATCAGAAGGAATGAGAGGCGCATTTGGCAAAGCTGTAAGTTTAGCAGCACGTATTGAGATTGGTCAAGTGATAATGGAAGCACATGTCAAAAAAGAACACCTAGATGCAGCAAGAAAAGCACTTCATGGTGCATCTGTGAAATTACCATGCACTCCAACAATCAAAGTAATTCCACTAAAAACTGCCTAGTCTGATTTTAACAGATCGAGAATCTCTTTTTGTTTCTTGTTTAAAATTTCAAGAAATTCCTCAAATTCTTCATTTGTCGGATTACGTTTTAGTATTCTCCTGCATTGATAGTAAAATGAATTGTATAATCTTCCGATAACAATTCCATAACCAAATGAATTAGAATTAGAATTTAATTCGTCCAATGATTGTGTAACTTTTAAAATTTCATCAGACTTGTCTGCAACCTCACTTATTTTCTGATTTAGTTTTTCTTCGAGTTGTTTGTCCATGACATACGTACACAACATCATGTTAAAAAATTGTATTCCAAACAGTATCCTTTAATAGACTAGTAATTTCTAAATCGGTTAAGCGGTTGTAGTATAGCTTGGTTATTATGCGGGATTGCCAATTCTGCGACCCGGGTCCAAATCCCGGCAACCGCATTGTATTTTGGATCTGAGATTGGCATTTTTTCATTCATGGCACGGGCGTGGCTGGTCCCGCTATCCATTCAGGATTACGGCTTTGGAATTTCTGTTCTAAATACATGTTGGCTTTTTCTATCGGTAAAGTCAGTTTTGCTGGAACAATACCCGAGATATTTGGATGATATGCAGTATGTATGAAATGATTAGTAACGATAAGAGTTAGCAATGGTGGCATTAACAATACAAAGCATGCTATTATACAAGCCACAGATAATACGGTCAACACTGTTTTGTTTGATGCTTTTAACTTTATTTTGTGGTTGAATTCTTGTCTAACATAATCCCATCTCATTGATTCTTTTATTTCTACTTTGTAGCTAATAAGATGTATGTAGTTAATTTCTATTATGAAAAACAGATACATCAATACAGAATCAAGTATTGAGAAAATTCATGCAAAAAGCATTCTCAAAAAAGGAGCCCAGTCAACAATGTAGATTCACAGAGAGGAGTTTGAATGTGAACAGTCAGACTTACGTTACAAAAATGAATTGAAGTTATAGAATATTCTACGCGTATGTTTGTATACTGGAAGCAACATATCTTGATGTCTGAGTTGGTACTAGGCTACAGTTTAGCATTAAAAAAGGAAATGAGATAAATGAAAAGCAATTTGAAAATCGTGATCTCGATAATGATGATTTTATCCATACTTGCAATACCTGCTGCCATGCTTCCAGATGCGCATGCAATGCAATCTGCCACATGGTCACACAACAGGATGTTTATGCAGACGCCAAAGCTTACAGGTTCGTTATCATACTATAACCATGTAAGCCCTGCTGACTGTACACATTATGCCACAACATCAACCAAGTGCTCAGGAACTGACACGATATATGGTACCTTTTCTTATACCACACCAGAATCATACAGTACAGCAGGCTCTTGTAGCTATTTGTGCGAGTCACAAGATGTCTATGTTAACTATCCACCAACTTTTACCCACAACGGCATTACCTACCATTTTAGCACTGCCCAGCAGGACCAGTGTGCCACAAACTTTGGCTGTAGTACGGAGACCAAGTCCACTACAGGACCTGTCGTAGTTGCATACAGCGGCACTCCCGTTGGAATTCCGGTAACAATTGACACCCAAGTATTTTATGAGGATTCTAGTAATACTCATGAGGTTGAGATAGAGTTTACCTACAATCTTGACTATGGGTACCACTATGGCTGATGATATCATTTAGAGTAATCCCCTCACATCCAGATGACCGTGGAAAAAACCGTATAAGAGTCGGCAGGGATCAGATGAGAAAACTCGGCATATCAAGCGGTGATGTGGTACTTGTCACAGGTGCCAGAACAACAGCAGCTATCTGTTTGCCATCAGATGGTAAAAGATTGTCACATGATCCCGAGTTTGAGTTTTTCTACGATACAGGTACAAAGCTTCCAACTGCACGGCTAAGCGATATTACATTGTACAATGTCAGAGACAACAATCTGTTGTCTGTGGTACAAGTAAAAAAGGCAAATGCAGTAGAAGCACATCAGGTTATCCTCTCAGTAAGAGAGATATTTTTCTACAGAAAAGAAAACCTTGTCTTGCAGGATCTTTATGGAATGCCATTTGTAAAATACGACCGCGTACGAATTGCAAACACAGAGCCTAATACCAAATTTCCCTTTGTAGAGTTTGTAGTTGTTGACGCATCACCTGATGGAGAGACTTACATCATGACAGAAAAGACAATAGTAGAGTTTGCCCCATACAAGACAAAAATATCACATGTTACACAGCTGTCCAATCTAAAACAAAAGATCCAGTTGGGAAAGAAGATACTGGACAAGAGACTTGAGATAGCACTTGAATCACTTGAAATATACGACGAAGGATGCAGGTTCCTTCTTGACATAAGATATGTCTTTGATGACCCAAAAGAGTGGGTCGAGAACAGAATGTATGCCACCATGTCGATATCAGATGATGTCGGAAACAACTACAAGTGTGCAGATCTAAGGGAGACAAGCAGCCGCTGGAGCGAGGACAGCCCGCAGTACACCAGACTAGTAGGCATCATGGTTCCACCAATAAAAAATAATGCGTCAAGGCTTGCCCTTGAGATCAATGAATTAACATGGCAGATAAGGCAAAAAAAAGACTTGCAATTCATTGACCAGACAAATTCTGCAATAAAAAAAGAACCAACAGTTGTATCAGTAAGGCAGCATCACAAGTCCATGTACATGATAACCCAAGGCCCTTGGAGATTTGAGATAGATCTGAGATAACATCATGGTTCTTTATGATTATCTAAGATGTTAATGCACCATGTTCAATGTAGACTTCTCCAGTCATCCAAGGATGTACTTGACAATAGTATGGTATGCGTGCTTCTTGTGTAAACAAGAAAGTGTAACTCTTACCCGACAGTATTGCGCTAGATCCAAAATTTCCACTGTACGCATCTTTGAATGGTTTTACGGGCGTGACATAGTGAGCCGCATCATCATTATTTTGCCATATTATGCGATTGTCAACTCCTAATTGGATTGATTGTTTTTTTGGTAGAAAATTTTGCGTTTGAGTTTGATCTACAGAGCCTTTCACAATGGTATAGTAGTTGTTTGATCAGGATTTTTTACCTTGTCAGGAATTGACTGTATGGCGTTTAATTCCGGTATAAAATAAAGTTGATAGTATGAAACTCCAATTGCCACGCCTACTATAACTGCAATTAACCCTATTCCATATGCATGGCTTGATGTTGAGAGACTCAACTAATCTATTTAGGCATCCTACATATTAAAATCTACAGTATCTTTTCTCTAATTTTTGGAAAATCACAAATTCAATATCTTTACACAATATCAAGCCAACAATTCAGAGATATTTTTTATTTTCAAATTTTTCATGATTTTTATTTCTTTTGGATAACACTTTAAAATTATAAAAATCATAGAAATAAATGGAATCAAGAACAGGTAAAAAAAAGTCTGTTCTAAATAAAATGCATGATCATTTTTCACACATTGCTCCACAGTATCGACAATTGAGGACCACGGATCTTGGACCAATATTGTTTATAACAAACAAGCTGCGTGACTTGGCAATCATAAATGCGGTAGACATTGGATGTGGAACAGGACGATATAGCCTAAAATTTGTCCAACATCTGGGAGAAAAATGCCATCTTTTTTGCCTTGATAATAACATGGAAATGGTAAGGCAGTTAAAGGAACATTTTGTGAAAAACAATATCCGAAACTTTACCACAATACAAAGCGATTCACATAAGATGCCGATACAGACAGACTCACTTGACTGCGTGATGTCGTTTAATGCAATACATCACTTTTCGCTAAAGAACTTTTTAAGAGAATCATCTCGAGTTCTCAAAAACAATGGCAAGCTGTTTGTATACACCAGATTGCGGGACCAAAATGCCAAGACAATATGGGGAATGCACTTTCCCTCGTTTAACCACAAGGAAAACCGCCTTTATGAATTGGATGAGCTAAAGTCAGCCTTTGAAAAGGACAAGAATCTAAACATAAACTCTGTCAAGTTCTTTGAGCATCATCGTGTATATCCTCTGGAAAAGATTGTAGAGCAGGTAAAAAATCATCACTACTCTACTTTCAAGTTTTATAAAAAATATGAATTCAAGGAGGCATTGCACAAGTTTGTGCAAAATGTATTGAACCATTATGATGATCTGGACAAGATATCGTGGAAGGATCAGAATACCCTTCTTGTCATAGAAAACAAACAGTGAAGACTAGTGTAAATGTGACTGTTTGGTGTAATCATTATTCTGTTTTCAATGCAAGTACACTCTGAACAGGTCTTAGACTCAATATTTTCAAGCGGATTGTTTTGTTTAATTCTTTTTCTGTCTTTGTTTGGATTTTTGCCACAATGTCATATGCTCCATATGTGACCTGAATCTCTTGTACATCTTGCAATTTTTCTAAAGACTTTACAATTTGTTGTTCTTTTCCAAGATCGCAATTTATGAGTAAAAATGCGTCTTTCACATTATATTTTTGCAACCAGTGTATTTCAATAACATAGATTGCAGTGTATACTAACTAGAATTTAACCCAAGTTTACCATATCCATGTATGATTTGTATCACTTCAAAAATAATGGTAAATTCTCCCATTAGAAAAGTTTGGAATGTCATATCGGCAATTGAGAGAGATCCCCATTTTTGGAAAGGAATTGCAAGAGTGCGAAATACGTCACAAAATGGAAATACGTTTACTCGCGAGGTAACATTGAGTAATTCTGACAAGTGCTACCAAAAAATCATTCTATTTCCCATGGAGGGAATTCACAGTAGGTGGACTAGAGGAACACTAGATGGAATAAAGGACATTATGATAACTGAGATTGGAAATCAGACCCTATTGGAAGTTGAGATAAATTACACACTCAGGGGTATAGCACATCTTCGTTCTAGGAACATCTCAGAAGAACTACGAATCGAATCAGAATTAGCGTTACAACTGATAAAAGAGGATGTTGAGGAAATTCTACCTTTCCAAATGGAAGAAAGAAAACAATGGTCTGACATGATCATATGAACAAACGTAAGCAAATTCTTGTAAAACCAGAATTAGATGTTGCTGCAAAGACATCCCCGGCAATAAATGAAGATGCTTCCAAGGGTGTAATTCACAATTGTCAAGGACAGTCAATCATAACTGATAATATTTCAGGTGAGATTCTCTGTAGTTTATGCGGTCAAGTTTTGGAAGAAAAATCTTTAGAGGTAAATTCGTTGTATGTGTCTGATCCTATGGAGTTCATGGCAAAAAAAAGTTCAGGCTCGGCCAACTCTTTGACAATGTTTGACATGAACATGTCTACCATCATGTCCGATAAAGATTGTATGGGAAAATCTCTTTCTTGGACTGCCAAGAATGAATTTTATCGTCTAAAGATACTCAACACTAGAAATACTATATTCTCAAAAAACAAGACATTACGATCAGCTCTTTTATTTCTTAACATGTTACAGGCAAAACTTGGAATACCGGACTCTGTGGCAGAAAACTCGGCACACCTGTACCGAAAAACTGTTAAAATGAAATTAACTGTTGGAAGAAAATCAAAAAACATCATGTGTGCATGTGTTTATGCATCTTGTAAACAAGGCATGGTACCAAGAACCATTCTTGAGATATCACTTGCAAGCAATATTGGAAAAAAGGATATTGCAAGGACGTATAGAAATTTGGTTGAAAAATTAGATCTGCAAATATCCCCGTTTAATTCTAAAGAGTTTTTGACAAGAATTGCAAATGAGACAAAAATTAGCGAAAAATCAAGAAGGAATGCATTAGAAATACTTGATACAATTGAAAAAGTAGGCATGGGCCATGGAAAAAACCCAAAAGCGTTAGCTGCTGCATCACTTTATTTAGCTTGCATCCTAAACGCAGAACAAAAGACGCAGGCAGAAATAACAAAGGCGTCTGGTGTCACTTCTACTACCATAAGGACACGATACTATGATCTGAGAAAGTTCTTCCTAGAACCAATAGAATCATAATTTCAACAAAATGACCTAATAGATGTTATAAATAATAGAAAATACGGATTGTACAAATCTTAAAAGCTAGACAATTCATACTAAAAAGAGTGAATCCAAGTACAAAGAAAACAACCACTATTACCTTTAGACTGGATGAAAATACCATTCAGAGATTGCGTCACGAGTCCAACAATAAACAAGTGAGTACCAATACGCTTGTAAATCAAGCATTAAAACAATTTTTGGATTGGGGCATGCACGAGTCCACAATCGGATTTGTAACTATAAACAAACAGGTCTTTGTTCATGTTTTTGGAAAATTAAGCCAAAGTGAAATAATTGATGTAGCTACACGTGTAGGCAAAGATGAGGTAAAGAACATTGCATTATTTATGAAAGGCGCTATGGATATCCAATCATTTTTGTCATGGTTTGAGATACGAATGACAAACTCGTCAGTTCAAGTAAGCCACATTCATGAAGATGATGGTTTTCATAGATATGTTATGAAACATGAATTGGGAAAAAACTGGTCTTTGTACCACAAGACAATTCTTGAATTGATCTTTGAAGAAATCTTTGATAAAAAAATTAATGTGAAAATTGACAAGACAATGATCGCATTTGAATTTACGGAATAATAGAGTGAAAATAAACACCTCAATTTTAGGACAATTGGGTCAAGAACACATGATTTGGCTGTTAGAAAGATAAGATCAATATAATATTTTGAAATTAATTGAAAATTGATCACGTACACACTGCAAACTATGTTATTGAAATAGAATTGTAACATTTCATAAATCATGATGAAAACTTTGGTACAAAAAATCAAACCAGTAAATATGCCACTAGCAGTCTTGGCATTGATTGTTGTTGTCACCATAACTCCACATGCCTTTGCAATAACATTCACAGATGCCAACAATCCTCATGGTCCATTAGAACCTCTTGCATGGGCAGCTGCATTTGCAGTAATTGGGATAATGAGCGG